>JANLSF010000414.1:0-2964 GCA_031362285.1 Gemmatimonadota bacterium
CCCTAGCTGCGCGGTGACCCGCGGCGCCAGACGACGTCCTTGGGGCGCGCCAGACTGAACTCGGCCTCACGGCCCTTGGGCATCACGAGCTCGAGACGCTGCAGGCCACCGGCGTCCTCGTAGGCGATGGTGAGCCGCGTGGCGCCGTCGACCACCTTCCGCGAGATCGCCTCGATCCGGTGGCGCGTGGGCGGCACCAACACGAGCCGCAGTTCGAGCGAGTCGGGGGAAAAGATCATTTCCCGGCCGGAGAACTGGGGGTGCGACGTCGTCCATCGGCCGAGCAGTTCCGTCGGCAATTCGCGCGACGGTGCGAAGACGAAGCGCGCGCCCACGACGCCGAGCACGAGCACGGCCGCCGCCGCGGACAACCACCAGCGCGACTGGGTGCTGCGGCCCTTTGCCGCGGCGGACGCGCGCGGCGGCGCGACGGCGGCCGTGGTGCGGCGCGGCGGCGGCACGGGCGCATCCGGGTCCCCCGGAAGCGGGAGGGCGTCCTTCTCCGGCAGCTGCAGCAACTCGGCCAGGTCGGCGTAGGCCTGCACGATCGACTGCTGCGCGAGGTGCAGCGACTTGCGGTCTTCGCGCGGATCAGAGGGGCTGGTCATGGGTCAGGCGATCGCGGTGAAGGAGGGGCTGACCGGCGACGGCTGCCGCCGCCGGGTCGCAGGGAGCGAGGCCAACGTCAGTAGTCCGCCGCCTGACCGACGAAGCCACCGTCGCCTGCCACGATGATATCGTCACGTCCGAGCGGACTCGTGAGGGGCAGCGCGGACCGCCCGTCCGGACCCATGCTGTACAGGTCGAACAGCAGGTTGGTCTGGACCAGGAAGCGATCCTTTCGCAGGCTGCCGAGGTTCGTGATGTTCCCCGTGTTCGGGTCCACGATGACCTTCAGGTACTCGTAGGGATGGCCCCACGGATCGAGCATGGTCGCACGCCCGATCGTCGCCAGCGAGGACGGCAGCGAGTCCTGCGACACGATCTCGCGCGTGAGCGCGGACAGGTCGGCCGCGGCGCGCGCGGCGCGGGCCAGTTCCAGCGAGTCACCGGCGCGTGTCATCGCGATGCCCGCGAGAATCCCGATAATCGTGACCGTCGACAGCAGCTCGATGATGGTGAAGCCACGACGTCGGCGGCGCGTCCCTGTAATCATCCGGTTCGTCTCCATTCGGTCACGGGCATGGTCCGGAGGCACCCGAACCCCGAGGGAGAGACGCATGGCAACGGGTCAGGTCACAGGCGCCGCCGGCGGGCGCCGCGCCGACCCGCCCGCAGCCCTTCTCAATAGGCGAGCCCTGCCGCCTCCGCGAATTGCTTCATCAGTTTCTCCTGCTCGGCGGTCGCCGGGACCGGCACCTCGATCCCGATCTCGACGATCAGGTCGCCGGGCTTGGTCCCCTTCTGGATGCCATGCTTGGGAATGCGGAATCGCTTGCCGCTGGGCGTGCCCGGCGGGATGCGGATCGACATCGTCTTCCCGTCGATCGTGGTCACCCCGATCTTCGAGCCGAGCGTGGCCTGCGCGATGTTGATCGGCACGGTGCGCACGAGATCGAGCCCCTCGCGCTTCCAGGCCGGGTCCTCCCGCACCTGGAAGGTGATGAGCACGTCGCCGGCGGGACCGCCGTGCTGTCCCTTGCCGCCTTGCCCCTTGAGGCGGAGCCGCGTGCCGGTGTCAGCGCCCGGCGCCACGGTGATCAGCACCTTCTTCCTGGCCCGAACCTCGCCCGCCCCCATGCACGTGCCGCACTTCACGCTGGGCACGTTGCCGCGCCCGAGGCACATGGGACACGGGCGGCTCACGGCGAAGCCTCCCTGGCCGAAACTGATGCTCCCCATCCCCCCGCACTCGGGACAGGTGGTGGCGCGTGAACCGGGCGCCGAGCCGGAACCCGTGCACGTGCCGCACTCCTCCGTGACTTCGAGGTCCACGGGCACCTTGCCCCCCGTGGCGGCCACCGCGAACGGAATGTCGAGCGTCGTCTCGACGCTTTGCCCCGGCTGCGGCTCCTTGGCGCCGCCGCCGCGCGTGCCGTTGAAGATCGAGCCGAAGAGATCGCCGAGACCACCAATGCCACCGACGTCGAAGTCCTCGAACTTGAACGAACTCGCGCCGGCACCGCCCGCCGTCCCTGCGGTACTCCCGCCCGGGCGCGCACCGCGCGTGCGCGAGGGGCCGCTGCCGGGCACGTCGAAGGCCCCGAGGCGTCGCATCTCGTCGTACTGCTTCCGCTTCTCGACATCGCCGAGCACCGTGTAGGCCTCGGAGATTTCCTTGAACCGGTCCGCCGCCTTGGGATCGTTCTGGTTGGCGTCAGGATGATGCTTCTTGGCGAGCTGCCGGTAGGCACGCTTGAGCGCGTCCTGCGACGCGCCCACGCTGACGCCGAGCGTCGCGTAATAGTCCTTGGTGATGGCCATGCGCTGTCAGCTCACCCCTGCCACTTGCGCACGACGACGCGCGCAGCGCGCAGCAGCTGCCCGTTGAACCGATAGCCGACCTGGAAGACCTGCGCGATCACGTGGTCGAGCTCGGCCGACTCCGCGGGCACCATGGTCAGGGCCTCGTGCAGGGCCGGGTCGAAGGGATGTCCCTCGGGGTTGATCACCTCGAGTCCGTGGCCCGCAAGCGACTTGAGGAGCTTCTTTTCAACCATCTCGGCGCCCGCCACCACGGTGGCCGAATCGACGGTGGCGGGGTCGATGTGGGCGAAGCGCGCGAGGTCGTCGAGCGGCTCGATGATCCCCTTGATCAGCAGCCCCATCCCTTTCAGCTCGGCCTCCTGCCGCTCGCGCACCATGCGCTTGCGGACGTTGTCAAACTCGGCGGCGAGGCGGAGATACTTGTCCTGCAACTCCGTGGCGATGCGTTGCGCCGACGCGACAGCTGCGGCGGCCCGCTCCTCGTCCGACTCGGGACCGGGAGGTGCGAGCGGGGCGTCCGGGGGAGGCCGGGAAGGG
>JANLSF010000418.1:0-2014 GCA_031362285.1 Gemmatimonadota bacterium
TCACGATAACCAACCCGTCCGCAATCGCCTGCGCCGCGAGCAGCCGATCGAACGGATCCCGATGACCGCCGAGCCGGCCGGCCACGTCGGCGTGGCGTGCGCTCAACCCCAACGTGATGAACTCCTGTTCATCGAGGTAGCTCTGGAGATTCGAGACGAAGCCGTCGGCCACCGCGAGCCTCCCCAGCGCGTGCTTGGCCACGATCTCGTACACGCTTACGGCGCTCACGAAGCAGGGGAGCTGGCTGTCGTTGATCACGGCTCGGGCGCGCGCCGACGCCCGGAGGGTCGGCGCGGCCCACCGGATCACGGTCGCCGTGTCGAGCAGGTAGCGCGGCATGACGTCGAATGCCACGCGCCCCTCGCCCACCCGGCCCGGGCTACTTCTTCGTCGTGTCGCCACCTGTCCCCTCCGTCCCCTCGTCGGGGCCCTCGAACAGGTGCCAGTGCTCCGGGTCGACGAAGAGCTTCCAATCGGGTCCCCAGAACTCCGGCCCCATAGGCGCGTCGAAGTCATCCGGGATCGCGAACTGGTAGCCACCCTCCTTGCGTCCCGTCTTCTTCTTCGCCGGGACCGGCACAAGCCGCACCGCCGGCACGCCGTCGCGCGTGATGATGATCTCATCGCCCGCGATCGCGTCGGCGACCAGCTTCGACAGGTTGGTCTTGGCTTCGTGCATGCCGTACTCCGTCATGGTTTCCTCGACGAGTTTACCTAGCTACACACTGTAGCTAGGTAACCCGCGTCGTGCAATCCTGGCCATTTTCACGCACCGGTGTCGTCCTGGGCGGCACGCCGCGGGCGCAACGCGAAGGACCTGCCTGTCTCGGGTGAGACTGGCAGGTCCTCAAGGCGAAAGCAGGTCCTTCGACTCCGGGCCGCTTCGCGGCCGTTCGCTCAGGACGACAGCGGCTCGCTTGGGCTCACCGCGCCAGGTTGCGCAGCACGTACGGCAGGATGCCGCCGTTCTTGTAGTACTGCAGTTCCTCGGGCGTATCGATCCGCACCATGACCTCGAACGTGTTCGTCGAGCCATTCTCGGCGGCCTTCACCGTGAGCCGCTGCCGCGGCCTGAGCGACGCGTCGAGTCCGGTGAACTCCAGCGTCTCGAAGCCGGTCAGCCCGAGCGACTGGCGCGTGGCGCCATCCACGAACTCGCAGGGCAGCACCCCCATCCCCACCAGGTTGGACCGGTGGATGCGCTCGAAGCTCTCGGCGATCACGGCCCGCACGCCCAGCAGCATCGTCCCCTTGGCCGCCCAGTCGCGGCTCGACCCGGTGCCGTACTCCTTGCCGGCGATGACCACGAGCGGCGTGCCGGACTTCGCGAACGTGAGCGACGCATCGAAGAAGCTCGTCGGCTCGGCGCCGGGCGCCGTGCGCGTCCACCATCCCTCCATGCCCGGCGTCAGCTCGTTCTTGAGGCGGATGTTGGCGAACGTGCCGCGCATCATCACCTCATGGTTGCCGCGCCGGGCGCCGTACGAATTGAAGTCGGCCTTCGCCACGCCCAGCGACTTGAGCCACGCCCCGGCCGGGCTCTTCTCCGCGATAGCGCCCGCGGGCGAGATGTGGTCGGTGGTGATCGAGTCGGCGAACATGCCGAGCACGCGCGCGTTGGCGATCGCCTTCACGCCCGGCGGGGTCATCGTCATGCCCTCGAAGTACGGCGGGTGCTTCACGTAGGTCGACTTGTCGTCCCACACATAGCGGCTGCCGGTCGGCGCCTTGATCGCCTTCCACTCGGCGTCGCCGCCGAACACGTCCGCGTACTCCTTCAGGAAGTGCTCGCGCTTCACCGAACTCATCACGGTGTCCTCGACTTCCTTCGTCGACGGCCAGATGTCGCGGAGGAACACGGGGCCCTTGGAGCCGATGCCGATCGGTTCCTTGTCGAGATCGATGTCCATCCGCCCCGCGAGTGCGTATGCGACGACCAGCGGCGGCGAGGCGAGATAGTTGAACCGCGTCTGCGGATTGACGCGGCCTTCGAAGTTGCGATTGCCGGAGAGC
>JANLSF010000419.1:0-3683 GCA_031362285.1 Gemmatimonadota bacterium
ACCAACAGCGCGCTGTATCGGTCGGACGACGGCGGCGCCTCGTGGCGCCAGATGGCCGCCGACGACGAGCGCATCCGCAACGGACAGGGAGGCTACAGCTGCGGCGTGTACGTGGACCCGGCCAATCCGGACCTCCTCTACACGATCAACACCGCGGCCTATCGCTCTACCGACGGGGGCAGAACGTTCACCGGCATCAAGGGCGCCCCCGGCGGCGACGATCCGCAGCAACTGTGGATTGACCCCACCAACGGCCAGCGCATCCTCATGGGGCTCGACCAGGGAGCCACCGTGTCGCTCGACGGCGGCGCCACGTGGAGCACCTGGTACAACCAGTCCACCGAGCAGCTCTACCACCTCTCGGCCGACAACAGCGTCCCGTACTGGGTGTACGCCACGCAGCAGGATGCGGGGGCCATCCGCACGCGCGTGCGCGGCAACGCCGGCGCCGTCACGCAGTTCGACTGGAACCCGGTGAACGGCTGGGAGTGGGGGACGATCGTGCCCGACCCGCGCGACCCGAACACGGTCATCGCCAGCGGCAACGGCATCATCCGCATCAGCTACCCCAGCGAGCAGTGGATCAACGTGAGCCCGGCCATTGATCCGGGCAACAAGGTGCGCACCACCTCCGACCAACCGCTGGTGTGGGCGCCGTGGGAGCCTGGCCTGTTGTTGCTCGGGCTCGACTACGTGGCCGCCACCCGTGACCACGGGTCGCACTGGACGCGCCTCAGCCCGAACCTGGGCCTCCCGGCCGGAATGGACACGGCCACCGCCAGCAAGACCCTTGGCGGCTGGGGAGCCATCGAGTCATTGTCGGCGTCGTCGCGCGAGCGCGGCGTCATCTGGGTGGGCACGAACAACGGCCTCATTCACGTCACCCGCGATGGCGGCAAGCGGTGGCGCGACGTGAGCATCGCCGGGCTGCCCAACGCGCGGCGCGCCAACATCACATCCATTGAAGCGTCACCGCACGTGGCCGGCACCGCGTATGCCGCGGTGGAGTACCTGCGCATCGGCACGCACACGCCGCACCTCTTCCGCACGCGCGACTATGGCGCCACGTGGACCCCCATCGTGGCCGGCCTCCCCACCGACGAGCCGAGCGGGAGCTTCGCGCGGGTGCTGCGACCGGACCCGAAGAAGCCCGGGCTGTTGTTCGCGGGCACCGAGAGCGGCATCCACGTCTCGTTCGACGACGGCGATCATTGGCAGTCGCTCGGCGGCAACCTGCCGAACTCGCCCGTGCGCGACCTGCTCGTGAAGGACGACGACCTGCTCATCGCCACGCACGGCCGCGGGCTCTGGGTGCTCGACGACATCTCGCGGCTGCGCGAGTTGGCTCCGTCGCTCGCCGCAACGCCGGCCCACCTCTTCGCGCCGGGCGTGGCCACGCGCATCCGCCGCAACACCAACTACAACACGCCGCTGCCGCCGGAGATTCCGCACGCGCTCAATCCCGCCGACGGCGTGAGCATCGACTACTGGCTGGGCTCGGCGGCACAGGGCACGGTGACGCTCGATCTCCTCGATGCGCGCGGCGCGCTCGTGCGGCGCCTGACCAGCGAGCCCACGCCGCCGGTGGCCGAGGCGGCTCGGCCGCCCCATCCGAATTTCTGGATCGCGCCCACCACGTCGCTGCCGACGAGCGCTGGCGCGCATCGCGTCAGCTGGAATCTTCGGCACGACGACCCGCCCGCGTTCTCGCACAGCTTCGAGATCAGCGCCACGCCGGGGCTCACGCCGGCGTCGCCCGAGGGACCGCTCGCGCCGCCGGGCCGCTACACCGCGCGCCTCACCGTGAATGGGACGTCGTACGACCAGCCGATCACCGTTCGCAATGACCCGCGCTCTCCCGCCACGACAACGGCGGTCGCGGCGCAGCACCGGTTGCTCACCGCCCTCTCGGACGGGATGCGCTCGGCATGGGCGGGAGCCGAACAGGTGGCGGCGGTGCGCCGTGCGATCGCGAACGTGGCCGCAGTGAACGGGTCGAGCGAGCTGGTGAGCGCCGCGGCTGCGATGCGAGCGGCCATCGATTCGGCCGTTGGACCGGCAGCTCCGGCCACGAGCCGCCGGGGCGGAACGGCGCGCCCCACCTTTCGCGCGGTGAGCGAGACGATGGCCAGCCAGCTCAACGCGCAGGACAATGCCGACCTGGCGCCCACGCCGCCGATGCTGGCCGCGTTCACCGCGGCCTGTCGTGACCTGACGGCGGTGCACGGCGCCTGGCGACGCGTGATCGCGCGAGAGTTGGCCTCCGCGAACGCGACGTTCGGGCGGCTTGGGGCCACGTCGGTGACAGCGCCGCCGGTGCTCGCAGTACCGCGCTGCTGACGTCGATGGGGAGGTGTGGCGACCCTTCGCCCACGACCCCATATTCGGGAATGCGCCGCTTCTCGATTCTCGACGTGCAGTCCGTTGCCCCCGCGGATTTCCGGAAGTGGGCGCTGGGCGGGACACTGCTCGCTACGTTCGGCTACACCCTGGTCGCAGCCGCCGGCTGGTGGCAGTCGTCGACCGGTCGTGTGCCCGCGTGGTCGACATCCGCCGCGGCCTGCGCCATGGCGTTGGCGTTCGCGCTGGCGTGGAGCGGTCGCGAGCGGACCGGTGTGGCGCTCGCGTTCGCGGCGTGCTGGATAGAGGTGCATCTGGCGTTCACGCTCGCGCCCGCCTTCCCGGCGCCGGGGCTCCTCGCCGGCCCGGTGATTGTCATCGGCGTGTCCCTCCTCTTCGGGGAGCGCATCGCCCTCGCCGCCGCGCTCGCCTCGATCGCCATCACGGGACCGATCCTGGCCCTCTCGCCCGAGCGCACCGCCGTCATGCTCTCCCGCGAAGGGCTCTACTGGCTCGCCGTGCACGCCGTCGCCATGCTCGGTGCCTGGGGGCTCATGGCGCTGTCCATGTCGGCGCTGAGCCGCACGCTCGACCTCGCCCTCGAGCGCGAGCGCGAAGTGGAGGACCTGATCGCCTTCGCGCCCGACGGCATCCTGATCCTTGGCGCCGACGACCGCGTGCTGACGTCCAATCCCGCGGCCGAGCGGCTGCTGGGCGTGGGGGATGCGGCATGCGAGGGCCGCCCGCTTGGCGAGCTGCTGCGCGCCGCCGGCGGCCCGCCAGATGGGCCTTCGCAGCTGCGCTTGTCGGATCCCTCGCCGGTCCCCGCGCTCTGGACCCTGGCCCGTCAGGGCCAACCGACCATGTCGGTCGAGGTGACGGCCCGCAGTGTGGACGACAACCGCCGCCAGTTGATGCTGCGTGACGTCTCCGACCGGGTGCGCGCCGATGCCGAGCGCCGCGGCTTGGAAGCGCAGCTGGCGCACTCGCAGCGGCTCGAGGCCATCGGGCAGCTTGCGGGAGGAATCGCGCACGACTTCAACAACATCCTGATGACCATCGGGGGGTCGGCCGAGCTGCTGCACGACGAGACCGATCCGGAGTTGCGCACCACCCTGCTCGAGGAGGTGTCCGGCGCGACCGACCGCGGCGCCACCCTCACGCGCCAGCTGCTGGCCTTCGCGCGCCGCGACGTGGTCCGTCCCGCCGTGGTGGACCTCTCGGCGCTCGTGCCGCGCGCCAGGCCGCGCCTTCGCGTCTCGGCCGTGAACCTCCTGAACGATCGGCGCATCTGGCCGAGCGGCTACAGCTACCTCTTCCTCAACCAGGATGCGACCGGCGCG
>JANLSF010000420.1:0-5422 GCA_031362285.1 Gemmatimonadota bacterium
CAACCCCCAGCGGGAGCAAGGCCAAGTAAGCGGCGAGAGGTGCCCACCTCGACCAAGACGCCGCGGGTCGGCTGCTAGAGGAGTCGGGTGACCGGCTTCCCAGAGGAATGATCATCCGGGCCCTTACCGGCCCGACAGAACCCGGCTTACAGGTCCGCCACAACACTTGCGGGGTGCGCTCCTTTCACAGGAACGCACCCCGCATCACATCCGGGCCCCGCGCCGCGACTCAGTCCACCAGGCGCAACGGCATCACGAGGCAGAGGTACTTGCCCGGATCGCTCCACCCTTCCGGCTCGAGCGTGGCGGCCCGCTCCGGTGCCTTGAAGGTGAGCTTCACCTCTTCGGTGGGGATGTAGCGCAGGATCTCGAGCAGGTAGTTCGCGTTGAAGCCGATCTCGAGGGGGTCGCCATTGTAGCGGATCGGAATTTCGTCCTGCGCCTCACCCACGTCGGCGGTCTGCACGCTCAGCTTGAGCATCGCCGTGTTGAACGCGAGACGGATGCGGTGCGTCTGGTCCGACGCGACGATGGCGGTGCGCCGCAACGCCGACGTGAGCGCGGCGCGGTCCGCAATGGCCACCCGGTCGTTGTCCTTGGGGATGACCTGGTCGTAGTTCGGGTAGGGTCCCTCGATCAGCCGCGTGTACACCGAGACGAAGGGCGAGCGGAAGCCGAGGTGGTTGGCCCCTTGGGCGACTTCGAGGTCCTCGTCGGCAGGGAAGAGGCGCCGCACCTGCTCCAGCGCCTTCGGCGGCACGATGAACTCGGCCGACGCCTCGCTGACCCAGGGCGTCTCCATCTTCGCGAGCCGGTGCCCATTGGTGGCCACCATGCGCATCAGGTCCTTGCGGAGCTCCCAGAGCACGCCGTTGAGGATCGGGCGGCTCTCCTCGACCGACACCGCGAATGCGGTGTGGGCAATGAGCTTCTGCACCTCGGAGGACCGGATCTTCCAGGGGTTCGTGAACTTGATCGACGGAAAGGCCGGAAACTCGTCCTTGGGCAACCCGAGCAGCTTGAACTTGGAACGCCCACTTTCGAGCGTGATCCGCTGCTCTCCTGCGCTGGCCAGCTTGATGGGGGCCGGCGGCAACTCGCGCACGATCTCCATGAGGCGCTTGGCCGGAATCGTGATCGCGCCAGGCGCGTCCACCTCGGCGGCAATCTCGATGCTCACGGCGATGTCGAGATCCGTGCCAGAGAGGCGGATGCCACGCTCGGTGGTCTCCACCAGGAGGTTCGAGAGTACGGGGAGCGTGGTCTTCGTCGGGATTGTGGCCGCGACGGCCGTCAGCCCCTCGAGGAGTTTCTCGCGCGAACTCGTAACCTTCATGCAGGCTCCTTATGCACCTGTTGACCACACGAGGCGTGCGTGCCCAGTATCACGAAAAGAGAGATATAGAAAGTAGATGTAGTAGCAGGGGCTGTGTATTGTCGGTAAAAGCTGTAACGCCAAAGGATATAAGCGGTTATCCCCGGTGGCAATATCCACAGTCGTGTGGATTCAATTCGGACTTATCCACGAGCGGGGTCGAATGGGCCCCGGACCGTGGATAGCTACTGCTGCAACAGCCGGTTCTCCACACGTTGCACCCGCGTCGCAAACTCTGGATCCGTACGGAGCTGGACCTCGACGCGCTCGAGGCTGTGGATGACTGTGGAGTGGTCGCGCCCACCGAACGCTTCGCCGATTTGCACGAGCGGCGTGCCCATCAAGGTGCGCACCAGGTACATCGCGATCTGTCGCGGCACCGTGTACGCCTTCAGCCGGCTCTTCGACATCAGGGCCTCGGGCGTGACCTGCCATTCCTGCGCAACCACCTTCTGCACCACGGGGATCGAGAGTGCCCCGCCCGTGCCACCCCCTCCGCCGTCGGCGGAGAGCCGGTCGCGCAACGCATCGAGCGCAAGCTCAACGCTGACGGCCTTGTGCTTGAGCGACGCGAAGGCGAGCAGCTTGATGATGCAGCCTTCGAGTTCGCGCACGTTCGACTGCACGCGTTCCGCAATCAACTCCAGCACGTCCGACGGAAACGACTCCTCGAGGTGGTCGCGCTTGAGCTTCTGCAGGTGGATCGCGAGCCGGTGCTCGTAGTCGGGTTGCCCGACGTCCGCGACCATGCCGGACTGGAAGCGACTCACGAGGCGCGCCTCGAGGCGCGGGATTTCGGCGGGCGGCCGGTCGCACGTGAGGACGACCTGTCGCCCCGCCTCGTACAGCGTGTTGAAGGTGTGGAAGAACTCCTCCTGCGTGCTCTCCTTCCCCTTCAGGAACTGCACGTCGTCGACCAACAGCACGTCGAGCTCGCGATAGCGGCGCTTGAAGGCCGACATGGCCTTGCCCTGCACCGCCTGGATGAACTCGTTCGTGAACTGCTCGATGCCGACATAGGCCACGCGTGCGTCCGGGGTCCGCTCGAGCACGCCATGTCCGATGGCCTGCATGAGGTGCGTCTTGCCCAGCCCGGTGTCGCCGTAGATGAAGAGCGGATTGTATGTCCGACCGGGCTGGCCAGAGACCGCCAGGGCCGCCGCGGCCGCCAGCTCGTTGGAGCGCCCCACGACGAACTCGGACAGGGTGTAGCGGGCCGACAGGGGGGCAAAGCCGAAGTCCGTGGTGCCTTCGCGGCGACCGGTCAGGTTCCGGGCGGGCGCACTGGCGGGACCACTCGCCTGAGGGCGCGGCGCAGGCGCCACGAAGAGGTCCATCTGGGCGCGCGCGACCCGTTCCGGATCCGCCTGAAACAGCACCCGGATCGGGTGGCCCAACGCGACGGGTCCGTACGACTCGAGCAGGTCCTGGTAGTTCCGCTCGTTCCACTCGGCGGCGAACTGGTCAGGGACCCCGATCGACAGGACCTCGCCGGCCACAGTCAGGGGCTGGGCTGGGGCCAGCCAGCTTTCGAACGCCTCGGGGGTGAGGTCCAGCCGCGCGCGCTCCAGCAGGCGCGACCAGACATCCGAGGCAGTCAGTGTCATTTCGAGAGGTACCCTGTGGAAAACGAAAGGGCGGGGAAGGTAGGAGTCCCCTGTGGAAAAGTCAACGCGAGGTTACTGTCGCGGTACTGCCGCAGGACATTGACGAAGAGGCTTGTTCTATCTCCTTTGTCTCGCTAGACTTAGGGTTCCCTGCAACTGACTACATCACTTTCGAATTGAAGGCATACGGCAATGGGAAAGCCGACGTATCGTCCGCGGAACAAGCGTCGCATCGCGACGCATGGATTCCGCCTGCGCATGTCGACCAAGTGGGGGCGTCAGGTGCTTGCACGCCGCCGCAAGAAGGGGCGCAAGCGCCTGACCGTCCAGCTCCCGAGCAAGTACGCCGGCGTCTGAGCGGTTCTCCTTCACGCGCCAGCAGCGACTGACGCGCACGATGGAGATGCAACGCGTGCATCGAGAGGGGAAGCGAATCCGAACGGCACACATGGACGTTCGGGTCCTCGCTTCCCTTCGCGCGTACGCCCGGGTCGGCGTGGTCGTGCCACGGTACGGGCACAGCGCGGTGGAGCGCAACCTGGTGAAGCGTCGCCTCCGTGAGGCGGTGCGGCTCCGGTTGCTGCAGGCGCTTCCACCGGTGGACCTCGTGGTCAAGGCGACCCCCGCCACCTATCGCGCCACGATGGCCATCCTGGCCGACGAGATCGGGACACTCCCGGCGCGCATCGCGCGTAGTGAGGCACGAAGCTCGTGACGGCCGTCCTTGTGCTCGCGGTGCGCGCGTACCAGATGTGGGTCGGCCCCATCTTTCCGGCGGCGTGCCGATATCATCCGACCTGTTCGGTGTACGCAATCGAGGCGCTGGAGAAGCACGGCGCCTGGCGCGGCAGTTGGCTGGCCGCGAGGCGCATTGGCCGGTGTCACCCCTTCCGGGCCGGCGGTTTCGACCCGGTCCCCTGACTGACGAGTAGCGTTTCATTATGGATCGTCGCATGCTCCTGGCGATTGCCCTGACAATCGGGGTGATCTTTGCCACGAACGTGATCTTCCCGCCGCAGAAGGTCGCCACCAAGGCGGTGACGGACTCCGCCGAGACAGCCACGTCGGCCGTGCCGGCTCCGGCCACCGCTTCCGCCCTGCCATCCGGCGCCGTCTCCGCGGGCACACCACCGCAAGCCGTGCCCGGGGGGCTCGCCAAGGCCGACACGATGCAGGTGCGGTCGGCCCGTGCGACCATGGCGTTCACGTCGGTGGGCGGCGCGCCACTCAAGGTCACCTTGCACGAGTTCAAGGCGCTCCCCGGCAAGACCGCCGAGGCCTCCCTGGTGTCGCCGGCGGGGGCGTTGCTGCGCTATGCGGTCGTCACGAACGGTGACACGGTCCGCTTCGACCGTACGTCGTTCGCGGCGACCACGGCGACCGGCAAGGGCGAGACGATGGTGACCTTCCGCGCGACGGAGAAGGGGATCACGCTCTCGGCGCGATACCGCGTCGACACCACGGAGACGAACGCGTACCTCACGCGCGCGCAGGTGAGCGTCGAGGGGGCCGGGAGCCCGGCCTTCCTCCGGATCGGCATGCCCACGGGCTTCGTGTCACAGGAGACCCAGCCCGAGGAAGATGCGACCCACCTCGCGTATGCCTTCAAGCCCGAGAAGCGCTCGGCGGACATCATCGCCTTCGGCAAGCTCGATCCCGGTGAACAGCGCATCGAGACGGGGCCGTTCAGCTGGGTGGTGGCCAAGAGCAAGTATTTCATGGTGGGGTTGCTGGTCGATTCGACCAAGTCACCGATCATTGAATTGCAGGTGACGGGGCAGCCGCGAACCGCCAAGCTGGCCACGACGGGCACGGCAGAGCTGATCGTGGACCTGGCGCGCGGACCGCTGTCGTTCGAGCTCTACAGCGGGCCGCAGGAGTGGGTGCGGCTCCACCAACTCGGGCGCGACTTCGAGAACGCGAACCCGTATGGCGGTTGGCTGCAAGGCGCCGTGCAACCGTTCGCCACGATCGTGATGCGGCTACTGCTCTGGATGAAGTCCAAGACCGGATTCTCGTACGGATGGCTGCTGGTGGTCTTCGCGGTGGGGATCCGCCTGATGCTCTGGCCGCTGAACCAGACGGCGATGCGTTCGAGCCTCAAGATGCAACGCATCCAGCCTGAGCTGGCGCAGGTGCAGGAGAAGTTCAAGGGAGATCCGGCCAAGCTGCAGCAGGAAATGATGAAGGTGTACGGGGAGCACGGCATGAGCCCGTTCAGCGCGTTCTCCGGCTGCCTGCCGATGCTGATCCCGCTCCCGATCCTGTTCGCGCTCTTCTTCGTGTTCCAGAACACGATCGAGTTTCGCGGCGTGAGCTTCCTCTGGCTCCCGGACATCTCACTGGGCGACCCGCTCTACATCATGCCGCTGTCGATGGGCGCGAGCATGTTCCTGCTGTCGTGGATCGGCATGAAGAACGCGCCGGCCAACCCGCAGGC
>JANLSF010000454.1:0-8410 GCA_031362285.1 Gemmatimonadota bacterium
CCGCGGCACGCCGGGCCGGATCGGCAACGAGGTGGCAGCGGGCCACGTGGCCCGGCGCGACCTCCACCGGTGCCGGCGCCTCGGCCGCGCACTTGTCCCAGGCGTGCGCGCACCGGTCACGAAAGCGGCAGCCGCTCGGCCAGGCGGTCGCCGCCGGTACCGTGCCGGGAATCGCCTCGAGGCGCTGCTGCCGAGCGCCGAGGCGCGGCATCGCGCGCAGCAGCCCCGCCGTGTACGGGTGCGCGGGGGTGGCGAACAGGGCGCGCACCGGCGCCGACTCCACCACCTGGCCTCCGTACATCACGAGCACGCGCTGGGCCATCTCCGCCACCACGCCGAAGTCGTGCGTGATGAGGAGGACCGCGCTTCCCGTTTCCCGCTGCAGGTCGCGCAGCAGGTCGAGGATCTGCGCCTGGATGGTGACGTCGAGCGCGGTGGTGGGTTCGTCGGCGATGACCAGCGCCGGCGAGAGGAGCAGGGCCATGGCCAGCAGCACGCGTTGGCGCATGCCGCCGCTCAACTGGTGCGGATAGTCGTGGGCACGCTGCTCGGCGTCGGCAATGCCCGTGCGCGCGAGCATGCGCACCGCCTGCGCCCAGGCGTCCGCGCGCGAGGCGCTGGTGTGGATGCGCGCCACCTCGGCCACCTGGTCGCCCACCGTGAACACGGGATTGAGCGCCGTCATCGGCTCCTGGAACACCATGGCGATCCGGCGGCCGCGCAGTCGCCGCATCGGTTCCGCGGCGAGACCCAGGAGGTCGACGCCCTCGAACCGGATCACGCTGCCCGGCTCGATTCGCCCAGGCGGGTCGATGAGGCGGAGCAGGGCGAGGGCCGTCACCGACTTGCCGCTGCCGGATTCGCCGACGAGGGCGACCGTCTCGCCACGGACCACGGAGAACGACACGCCGTCGACCGCGCGGGCGATGCCGGCCGCACCGTGGAAGTGCACGGCAAGCTCGCGCACCTCGAGCAGCGGAGCCTCGTCGGTCATGCGGACCTGGTGGCGGGCGGGAGGGAACGGGCGTGGTCGGCGACGAGGCGGAAGATAGGGCGCGGCGGCGCAGGCGCGAGGCAGTCGGTCACGGGCGCGGCTCCTCACGGTGCCACGGCGTGCCGCGCTCGACCCCGTCGGCCAGCGCCCCGGCGGCCAGCACGGTGATGACGATGGCGAGGGCCGGGACCACCGTGAGCCACGGCGCCACCGTCACCTGCGCGCGCCCCTCGTTGACGAGCGCCCCCCAACTCGCGGTCGGAATCGCCACGCCTTGCCCGATGAACGAGAGCGCCGACTCGAGCGTGATGCTGTGCGCGAAGGCAAGCACAGTGGCCGCTGCGATCGTGCCCGCGACATTCGGGAGGACATGCCGGGTCGCGATGCGCGTCGTGCCGGCGCCGAGGGCACGGGCGGCGGCGGTGAAGTCGGCCGCAGCGAGGATCAGCGCCTGACCGCGCACGAGGCGGGCGAGGCCGTACCAGCTGGTGGCTCCCGTGGCGACCGCGAGCCAGCCCCACGGCAAGCGACCCAGCGCGGCCGTGAGCACGATCAGCAGCAGCAGGCGCGGCACCGCCAGGCCGATGTCCACCACCCGCATCAGCAGGCGCCCCACCCACGGGCGCGCCACGGCGGCGCAGATGCCCACGCCGGTGCCCAGCGTGGCGGCGATCGCGGCCGACAGCATGCCGAAGGCGAGTGACACGCGCGCACCGGCCATGAGTCGCGCGAGCAGGTCGCGGCTGTTCTCGTCGGTGCCGAGCGGGTGCTGCCATGACGGCGCAGCCAGGCGCAGGCGGTCGAGGCCCAGCACCTCGTTGGGGCCGTACGACAGGACGAGCGGCGACACGACCGCGGCGAGCACGAGGCCCACGA
Source organism: Gemmatimonadota bacterium (assembly GCA_031362285.1). Classification (GTDB taxonomy): domain Bacteria; phylum Gemmatimonadota; class Gemmatimonadetes; order Gemmatimonadales; family Gemmatimonadaceae; genus JACPPC01. Next base: position 1,871 of record JANLSF010000454.1, read on the forward strand.
GCACGCCGAGCGCCACGCGCGGACGCACCGTCATCGCTTCCACGCTAGGCCTCCGACCGCGGGTCGAGCCGCAGGCGGACCAGGTCGGCAAGGGCGCCGCCGGTGACCACGAGCCCGGCACCGAGCACCACGCACCCGAGGGCGAGGTGGGGGTCGCGGTCGGCGAGCGCCTGGAAGGCGAGCGAGCCCATGCCGGGCCACGCGTACACGCGCTCGATGATGAAGGCGCCGCCCGCGAGCGCGGGGAGGGCGAGTCCGGCGAGCACCACGGTCGGACCGAGCGCGGCGCGCCATGCGTGACGCATCAGCAGCGCGGTCTCTCCCACCCCCTTCGCGCGGGCCGCGCGGACGAACGGCTGTCGCCACGCGTCGATCAGGGCCACGCGCTGCATCCGCGCGACCTGCGCGGCCACGACGATCGCCAGCGTGGCGGCAGGCAGCGCCAGGTGTCGCAGCCGATCGGCCAACCGGACCCCCAAGGGCGCATCGGGTCCCATGGTGAGGTCGCCCGGTCCTCCGGACGGGAGCCAGCCCATCCTGAGGCTCACGCACTCGATGAGCACGAGCGCGATCACGAACTCGGGGAGCGCCCAGAGCGCCAGCGCGCCGTCGCCAAGCCAGCGGTCCACGGGGCCGCCGGGGCGGCGCGCCTGCGCAAAGGCGAGCGCGATCCCGAGCGCGAAGCCAAGCACGAGCGCCACCCCCGCGAGGAGCACCGTGTACGGGAGCGCCTCGCGGATAGCCTCGATGACCGGCCGGTTCGCCGAGAAGGAGAACCCGAGGTCGCCCTGCGCCGCGCTCCAGAGCCAATGACCGACCTTGACCGGGAGTGGACGGTCGAACCCCTGCTCCGCGCGCCAGCGTGCCAGCACTTCCGTCGGCACCTCTCGCCCCTCCATGGCGCTCCCGAGCGGGTCGCCGGGGGCAAGGTGCATGAGGGTCGCGCTCGTCACGGCGACGACCAGCACGACGAGCGCCCCGCGTCCGACGGTGCCGGAGAGCCGTCGCGCGCCCTGCGATGCGCGCACCGGGGCCCTCGCCTACTTGGCGAGGATCGCGCGATCGCGCGGCAGCCGTTGGCCGGCGGGAATCGACCAGTCGGCGAGTCCGGCGAACCACTGCGTGGCGAGCACGCGCTCCGGCTGGATGCGCCGGTGCAGCGCCATCATCATCCGCGGCTCGTAGAGCCAGATGGCGGGGGCGTCGGCATTGATCACGCGGAACGCGCGGGCCCAGAGGGCGTGACTGGCGGCCGGATCCATGGTGGTCGCGGCCGAGTCGGCGAGCGCGTCGAAGGCCGGGCTGGCGTAGCCGGCGCGGTTCGACCCGCCCGCGGTGAGCGCGCTCGCGCCTCCCCAGCTCTGCCGCAGGGTCGAGAGCGTCGGATCGGTGTTGATGGCATAGAGCGTGGCATCGAAGGCGCGCTTGCCCACGCGCTCCGTGTACACGGCGGGTTCGACCGACTCGATCGTGACCGCGACGCCACGCTCCTTGAGCGCCGCCTGGATGAGCGTCGCGAACCGGACGCGGGTGCGCACCGGTGCCGGGATGAGCAACGAGAAGGCCAGTGGCGTGCCCAACCGGGCGCGCATGCCGTCGGCACCCCGCGCCCAGCCGAGCGAATCGAGCAGCCGGTCGGACTCGGCGGGGTTGTACGCCGCCTGGCCGAGGCCGGTGTCGCGCGGCGCAATCGACGTGGGCGACGGTCCCGGCGGCACCGTGGCCAGGGAGTCGAACACGGCGCGCACGAGGCTGGTGCGGTCGAGGGCGCGGACGAACGCGCGTCGGAGCGCCACCTCGCCGAAGAGGGGGTGTGCGCGCGCGGTCCCCCGGTCATGGAGCGAGAACAGCAGGTAGCCGTAGGTGAGTGACGCGTAGGGCAGCGTGCGAAGGTCCGCCTTCCCGGCGAACTGCGGCAGCACCTCGGGACGCGCATTCTCCAGCACATCGGCCTCGCGGGTCAGCAGCCGGTTCACCGATGCGGGGTAGTCGGCCGCCGGCGCGAAGATCACGCGGTCGAGCCGGGCCCGCCCCATGTAGTTGGCCGTGTCGCTCGCGATCACCACCCTCACGCCCCGCTCCCACTGCACGAACCGGAACCGTCCCGATCCCACCGGCGCGCGACCGAACGGCGACTGGCGCAGCGCATCGTGCGGCACGGCGCCGAGCAGGTGCTCGGGGTGGATGAGCATCTGGTAGGTGGCCTCGAAGAACTGTTCGGGTGTCCGCCTCTTGAACCAGAAGACGGCGGTGAGCGAGTCGCGCACGGTCACCGAGTCGATGTTGGCGAGGTCCGGACCGAACGGCGCGCCCGTGACCGGGTCGCTGTAGAGCCCGAAGGTGAAGCGGACGTCGCGCGCCGTGACCGGCGGGCCGTCGTGCCAGCGTGCGCGCGGATCGATGCTGAAGGCGATCGAGAGCGAATCGGCGCTCCAGGCCCACGCGCGGGCGAGGTGCGGACGAAAGCCGCGGTCACCGATCGCGTTCAAGTCGTCCCCGATGTCGGCCAGGCGATCGAACAGCTGCTGCACCACCGCCTGTCCGCTCGTGGTGGCGGTGAGGGCCGGAATCAGGACGTCCACGTCGGCCGGAGCCGCCACGACCACCGTGCCACCGGAGCCCTCGGAGGCGCCGCTCGAGTCGGCGCAGGCGGAGGCGAACAACGGGAGGAGCAGGGCAAGGAGGGCACGGGAACGCATCGGCGGCCTGGCAAGGGAGGTGAACGAGCAGGCGCGTGGCGTCGTCAACGGCGCCACGTCCACTCGGGGTCATGATACAGACGAAGCAGGGGGGGCTGCGGTTGCGCCTCCGGCGCGTCGGCGTCGAGCTGGAGCGGGGCGCGCCCGGTCGCGGCTCGAATCGCGGTCGTCCACGCCGCGGCAAACTCGGCGAGGTCCGGGGCACGACCGAGCGCGTCGCGCAGTGTCGCCGGCGCCGGAACGTCGCCCAGGGCCTCGGTCGCCAGCGCCGACAGCCGGCCCTGATCGTCATCCAGCAGCACGGAGCCGTGCTGCAGCATCGCGCCCCCCTCGGTCCACTGGGCGCTGCCCGCCAGTTTGCGCCCCTGCCAACCGACCTCACCGGCCGCCGGCTCGGCAAAGCACGGCGTGGGGCCGGGCGGGCGCGCGCGCGCGCGCGGCCCGGCGCGTTCGGCGACCACGCCGAGGGCCCGCAGCGCCTCGAGGAGGAGCCCGGTGATCCCCGTGTACGCGAGTCGTGCGAGGCCGGGATCACTTACCGGCAACGCCACGCTGTAGGTCAGCTCGCGATCGTGCAGGATGCTGCGGCCGCCGGTCGGTCGGCGGACCACGCCAAGCCCCTGGCCGGCAATCAGCGCCGGCGTGTAGATGCCCAGCGCGCGCTGGTTGCGCCCGAACGACACCGTGGCCGGCATCCATCCGTACACGCGCACGATCGCCTCACCCGTGGCCACGGAGTGTCGTGCGAGCGAGTGGTCGATGGCCATGTTGGACGCGCCGTCGGACGCCCCGGAGACCAGGAGGCGCCAGCGCCGGACGGGGGGCAGGAGGGACGTCACCCGGCGAAAGCAAGCGGACGACCCCCGACAGGGCCAGCCATCGACTCCGGCGAGGGCTCGGCGCGTTGGTTACTTTTTGCGACTCGCGTCACCCGTGCACGCACGGCTGGCGCGACCTGACTTCGTCCTTCCTGCGCCCGTCCGCGGCGCTCACGCCGGGAGCCCCATGACGTCCACGTCCGAACTGCTCCGTACCGAGACGCTCGAGGCCTTCGCCACCCGCCACATCGGGCCCTCCGCGGCCGAACGCGGCGCGATGCTCGAGGCGCTCGGCATGTCGACGCTTGACGCGTTCATCGACAGCGTCGTGCCGGCCCCGATCCGGATGAAGGGGCCGCTGGCGGGCCCGGCGCCGGCGACCGAGCACGAGGCGCTCGCCGAGATCCGCGCGATGGCGTCGAAGAACCGGGTGCTCCGCTCGTACCTCGGACTGGGCTACCACGACACGTTCGTGCCGCCCGTCATCCAGCGCAACGTGCTCGAGAACCCGGGCTGGTACACCGCCTACACGCCGTACCAGGCGGAGATCGCACAGGGGCGCCTCGAGGCGCTGCTCAATTTCCAGACGGTGGTCATCGACCTCACCGGATTGCCGATCGCCAACGCCTCGCTGCTCGACGAGGGCACGGCGGCGGCCGAAGCCATGGCGATGCTGCATGCGCTGGGCAGCGAGGGTCGCACCACCTTCCTCGTGTCGGCCGACTGCCATCCGCAGACCATCGGCGTGGTGCGGACCCGCGCCGACGCGCGCGGCTGGACGGTCACGGTGGTGCCGGCGCAGGAGATGATGCCCGACGCCCACACGTTCGGGCTGCTGCTCTCCTACCCGACCACCGAGGGGTCGGTGGCGGACTACCGGGCCCTCGTGGACCGGGCGCACGCGGCGGGCGCGCTCGTGACGGTGGCCTCGGACCTGCTCGCGCTGACGATGCTCACCCCGCCGGGCGAGTGGGGGGCGGACGTGGTGGTCGGCAACTCGCAGCGATTCGGCGTGCCGATGGGCTACGGTGGCCCGCACGCCGCCTTCCTCGCCACGCGCGATGCCTACAAGCGGCACCTGCCGGGGCGCATCATCGGGGTGTCACGCGACGCCGACGGCACGATGGCGCTCCGCATGGCGCTGCAGACGCGCGAGCAGCACATCCGCCGCGAGAAGGCCACGAGCAACGTGTGCACCGCGCAGGTGCTGCTGGCCGTGATGGCCGGCATGTACGCGGTGTGGCACGGGCCCGAGGGGGTCACGCGGATTGCACGGCGGGTGCACGGCCATGCGGCCACGCTGGCCGGCGGGCTGGCCGCCGCGGGCCATGTGGTGGTGCACGCGCACTTCTTCGACACGATCGCGGTGGACGTGGGCACGGGCAGCGCCGCCGAGCTCGTGGCCGCCGCACTCGCGAAGGGGATCAACCTGCGCACGCTCGGCCCGAAGCGGGTGGGCGTGGCCCTCGACGAGACGGTGACCGCCTCCGACGTGGCCGACCTGCTCGCCCTGTTCGGCGCCACGGCCCCGACCGGTCGCATCGCCGACCGCATCGGCGGCTTCGCGCGGACGAGCCCGTTCCTCACGCATCCGGTGTTCCACGCGCATCGCTCGGAGACGGCGATGCTCCGCTATCTCCGCACGCTCGAGTCACGCGACCTGTCGCTGACGCACTCGATGATCCCGCTCGGCTCCTGCACCATGAAGCTGAATGCCACGGCGGAGATGTTTCCCGTCACCTGGCCCGAGTTCGGCCAGCTCCACCCGTTCGCGCCCATCGCGCAGGCCACGGGGTACCGCGAGCTGTTCACGCAGCTCGAGCGGTGGCTGGCGGACATCACCGGCTTCGCGGCGGTCTCGCTGCAGCCGAACGCCGGTTCGCAGGGCGAGTACGCGGGCCTCCTGGTCATTCGCGCGTACCACCAGGCGCGGGGCGAGGGCGCGCGCGACATCTGCCTGATCCCGCAGTCGGCGCACGGCACCAACCCGGCGTCGGCCGTGATGGCCGGCATGCAGGTGGTCGTCACGCGGACCGACGCCAACGGCAACATCGACCTCGCCGACCTGCGGGCGAAGGTCGAGCAGCATTCGTCGCGGCTCGCGGCGCTGATGGTCACCTACCCCTCCACGCACGGCGTCTTCGAGGCGACCATCCGCGAGGTGTGCGCGATCGTGCACGAGCATGGTGGGCAGGTGTACATGGACGGCGCCAACATGAACGCGATGGTGGGCGTCTCGCGCCCGGGCGACATCGGCGCGGACGTGTGCCACCTGAACCTTCATAAAACGTTCTGCATTCCACACGGGGGCGGCGGCCCGGGCATGGGCCCGATCGGCGTCGCCCGGCACCTCGTGAAGCACCTGCCGGGGCACCCCGTGATCGGCATGGGCGGCGACTCCGGCGCGGTGTCGGCGGCGCCGTGGGGGAGTGCGAGCATCCTCCCCATCTCCTGGATGTACATCCGCATGATGGGCGGGGCGGCGCTGGCCGAGGCGACCAAGGTGGCGATCCTGAACGCGAACTACATGGCCAAGCGCCTGAGCGCGCACTTCGAGCTGCTCTTCCGCGGCGACCACGGCATGGTCGCGCACGAGTTCATCCTCGACCTGCGCCCGCTCAAGGCGGCCACCGGTGTCGAAGTGGAGGACGTGGCCAAGCGCCTGATGGACTACGGCTTCCATGCGCCCACGGTCTCGTTCCCCGTGGCTGGCACGCTGATGATCGAGCCCACGGAGAGCGAGTCGAAGGCGGAGCTCGACCGGTTCTGCGAGGCGATGATCCTGATTCGCGAGGAAATCCGCGAGATCGAGATCGGCGTGGCGAGCCGCGAGGACAACGTGCTGGTGCGCGCCCCGCACACCCTGGCCCAGTGCGTGGCCGACGCGTGGACCCGTCCCTACAGCCGGGAGAAGGCCGCGTTCCCGGCGGCGTGGACGCGGGCCCGGAAGTTCTGGCCGACGGTCACCCGCATCGAGAGCGCCTTCGGCGACCGCAACCTGGTGTGCAGCTGCCTGCCGACCG
>JANLSF010000535.1:0-1620 GCA_031362285.1 Gemmatimonadota bacterium
CGCCTCCTGCTTGTACTCGAGCAGCGGGTCCTTCTGGCCCCACGAGCGGTAGTGGATCGCCGAGCGAAGCTGGTCGAGGTCGTAGAGGTGGTCCTTCCACTTCTCGTCGAGCACCTGCAGCATGATGTACGAGAGCAGCCGCTGCCCGTAGCCCGCGCCCGTCTCGTCGCGCGCCGTGTCCAGCTGCTCCACCTTGGCGGAGAAGGCGACACGCGCCCCCTCCTGCGCCTCGGTGACCAGCGCGGCCGCGATCGACGGGCGCTCGGCCCCGTCGGCGAGCGAGGCCACCGGCAGCATGTACTGCAGCAGCAGGTCCTGCCGCAGCAGGTCGAGGTCCCACAGGTGCGGATCGCTTGCCTCGCCGAGCGCCATCTCGATCCGGCGCGCGACGGCCTTCTCGACCATGCCGATGGCCTCGCTCCGCAGCTCCTCGCCGCCCTCGAGGGCGAACGCGCGGAGCGAGTAGACCACCTCGCGTTGCTGGTTCATCACGTCGTCGTACTCGAGGAGCCGTTTGCGCGACTGGAAGTTCTGCAACTCGACGCGCTTCTGTGCCTGCTCGATGGATCGGGTGATGAGCGGGTGCGTGAGCACCTCGCCCTCCTGGGCGCCGAGCCGGTCCATGAGGCGCGCGATCCGGTCGGACCCGAAGAGGCGCATCAGGTCGTCCTCGAGCGACAGGAAGAATTGCGACGCGCCCGGGTCGCCCTGGCGTCCCGCACGCCCGCGCAGCTGGCGGTCGATGCGCCGCGACTCGTGGCGCTCCGACCCGATGATGTGCAGGCCGCCCGGTTCCATCACCTGCTGGTCCTTCCCGTCCCAGTCCTTCACGGTGGACGGCCGCGCCTCGCGGACCCCCTGCCCCAGCTTGATGTCGGTGCCGCGGCCCGCCATGTTCGTCGCGATCGTGACGGAAGCGTTCTGTCCCGCATTCGCGACGATCTCCGCCTCGCGCTGGTGGTACTTGGCGTTGAGCACGTTGTGCTTGAGCCCGCCGCGCTGGAACAGCTTCGAGAGCGTCTCCGACTCGTCGACGCTCGTGGTGCCCACCAGCACGGGGAAGCCGAGGTCGTGCAGGCGGCGCGTCTCCTCGACGATGGCCTGCAGCTTCTCCTTGCGCGTCTTGTACACGAGGTCGTGGCGATCGTCGCGGACGATGTCGCGATTGGTCGGGATCACCGACACCTCGAGCCCGTAGATCTGGAAGAATTCGGTCTCCTCGGTCTCGGCCGTGCCCGTCATGCCGCCCAGCTTGTCGTACATGCGGAAGTAGTTCTGGATCGTGATCGTGGCGAGGGTCTGCGTTTCGCCCTTCACCTGCACCCCTTCCTTGGCCTCCACCGCCTGATGGAGCCCTTCGGACCAGCGGCGCCCCGGCATGGTGCGGCCGGTGAACTCGTCCACGATCAGCACCTGGCCTTCCTGCACGACGTAGTTCACGTCGCGCTCGAACAGGGCGTGCGCGCGCAGCAGTTGGTGCACGATGTTGAGGCGCTCGGACTTGAGCGCGTACTCGCCGTCGAGCTGCTGGCGCCGCCGCAGCCGCTCCTCGGGTTCGAGGTCGGTCTCGCGGTCGAGGGCGCCGACGGACTGGGACAGGTCCGGCAGCACGAACGCGTC
>JANLSF010000553.1:0-5992 GCA_031362285.1 Gemmatimonadota bacterium
GGCGCCGGCGGCTCCCCGGCGGCCGGGGCGCCCACGGCCTTCGCCATCGAATGAAACTCGAGCTCCACGTACAGCGCCCGCAGTCGCGCGGCGTCGGGCGCCGTGAGGCGCATCGACTCGAGGTCGAGCGCGATCGGGACATCGTCCTTGATGGTCACGAGCTCCTTCGAGAGCCGCGCCATGTCGGCGTACGCCAGCAGCGCCTCGCGCGGACGCTTCGCCTTCAGCGCCGCCGCCTGTGCGATGATCGTCTCGAGGTCGGCATGCTCGGCGATCAACGCCTGTGCGGTCTTTTCACCGATTCCTTTCACGCCGGGCACGTTGTCGGAGCTGTCGCCGACGAGCGCGAGGAAATCGGTGACCCGGTCCGGCGGGACGCCGAGGCGCTCGGAGCCGTTCGCCACGCCGACCCACGACTCCTCCACGGAGGCCGGCCCGCCCCGGCCCGGGTTGAGCAGCCAGACGTGCTCGCGCACCAGCTGCTGGAAGTCCTTGTCCCCGGAGACGATCACCACCTCGAGGTCCCGGGCCGCCGCCTGCTTCGCGAGGGTGCCGATCACGTCGTCGGCCTCGTACCCCTCCACCGCGAGCACCGGAATCCGGAAGGCGGCGAGCAGTTCGGTCACGCGCTCGATGCCACGGTCGAAGTCCGCCTGCAGTTCGTCGGTGAGCTTCTCGCGCGTGGCCTTGTACTCGGGGTAGACCTCGTGCCGGAACGAGAGTCCCGCGTCGTGCACCCAGCCGACATACTCCGGCTTGTGCTTGGCGATCAGGCGCTGCAGGAAGTTCGCGATGCCCCACGCCGCCGACGTGTTCTCGCCGCGGCCGGTGGTGAGCGGGCGCGTGAGGAGGGCGAAGAACGCGCGATAAATCAGCGCGTAGCCGTCGACGAGGAAGAGGCGGGGGCCGCTGGGACGTTCCATGGTGGGCGCACGATACCCCGGACCGCGCACGAAAACGAGGGCTGACGACCGTCGGCGTCGCCGCGAGATGCCGGGCGAAGCGACGGCCGCCATCGACGCGCTCACGCCTTGCGCACGCTCGTCGCCGACAGCCCCTTGTCGCCCTGGCGCATCTCGAACTCGACGAGCTGGCCGGGCTGCAGCGTCTTGAAGCCCTCCATCTCGATCACCGAGAAGTGGACAAAGACATCCTCGGCTTCCGGCTGCTCGATGAACCCGAACCCTTTCGCGTCATTGAACCACTTGATGGACCCGTGCGGCATGAGCTGGCTCCTGACCCTGTTGTCGCTTGGCGCCGCGGCGACGGTCGTCGCAGGACGCGGTCCGGCGCGTACGAGATTTAGAATAGTGTTTGTCTGGTTGTTAGTCAATTACAACGGAAAAACCGATGTGTTGGGTGCACGGCACCCGTCGGTGCCCCACGGGTCCGACGGACGCCTATCGACGCCCGCTCTGCTCCTGGATCGTCCGGGCGACCTGCTGGAAGTCCGTCGCCGAAGCCGGGGTGAGGCGCCACCGCCCGGCCCCCGACTGGTCCACGAAGATCAGCTGGAGCCGCCGGCCCAGGTACTCCCAGACCTGCACGCGACCCCGGTTGTTCATGTCCATGGGGGTCGGCTCTCGCAACTGGTCTGGTTCGCCGAGCGTCACGTACACCATGCCCCGGTCGGTCAGCCACCCGGGAATCCCCTCGTCGCGGAAGCGCCCGTTCGCCAGCTCGATCCGCCCGAAGTAGTTGCGCAGGATCTCGCTGGCCGGGCCGCCGCCGCCGAGCCCCACCTCGCGCACGAAGTCGGCCCACGTGGCCGCGCGCTGGTCCGCAGGGGCGTCCTGGAGGCGCTGGATGCGTCCGGGTGAGGCAAAGTACCGGAGATAGCTCACCATCTGCTCATACGTCGCCACAGGCAGATCTTCGCCGAACGAGATGAAGACCGGCGTGGACGAGGTGTCGCCGCTGTCGAGCCGTCGCACGCGCACGCGCGCGACGCCGATTCCGAGGACGGCCGTCGGCACCCGCACCACGCCGGCGACCAGGCGCCCGCGCCGGGTCAACGTGCTGGTGTCGCTCCAGAGCCGGGTGTTCGACTCCCCCAGGGCCTCGGCCTGCACGCGCACGCTGGCGCCCTCCCCGTAGGCCTCGATGTACAAGGGCACCACGGAGTCGCGCCCGAACACGAGGGTGGAGCGCGGGCTGGCAATGAGGCGGGGCATCGAGTCCACCGCCGTACGCAGGGCGACCTCGTAGAACGGCACGGGGCTCGACAGGGTGCGCCCCCCCAGTCGCGGCACGAGCAGGGGGCGCGACGCCGAGGACGCCTTGCCGGTGGTCTCGTCGCGGACGGTCACCGTGACCTCGCTGGCGCCCGGTGGCACGGTCAGCAGCTGCTGGAAGATGATGCTCTCGTCCGACCGCGCGGTCTCCTTGAAGGCCGCGACGCGCACCTGCTCCGACCCTTCGCTGCGGACCAGCACCTCTCCCGTGCGCCGCACCTCCACGGCCGTGGCGTAGGTGGCCGTGTAGCGGTCACCCTCGCGGGCGAAGACGAGCGCGCGATTGGCAATCGACAGGGTGACGAGCATCAACGTGCTGTCGGCGCTCCCTCCGCCGAGGAAGGCCACCGACCCCACGAAGGCCACGGGCGGACCATCGGCGAGCAGGCCCATCGCCTGATAGAGGCGCACGGCGTCAATGGCACCGAGCGCACCGCCGCCGACCGTCGGCACGACGGGCGCGCCACGCGCGGGCACGGCGGGACGCGTGGCCCCGTTGTCGGCACCGACGCCGGACGAACCGCCGCCGCATCCGGAGAGGGGCGCAGCCAGGGCGGCAAGCAGCAAGGACGTGGCAACGGGGCGAATCATGCGTGTCTCCGACGGGACAATCAGTGCGACGGGGGCGGGCCGACGCCGTGCTACCCCGGATGCGCGCGGAAGATACGTCGCTTGCCGCACCCGGGTCAGACGGGTTAGCATTGCCACGTGACACGCGACGCACTCGTGGGATCCAACGTGGCAGGGTATGCGCTCCAGGACATGATCGGTGAGGGGGGAACCTCCACCGTCTACCGCGGGGATCACCCCGTGCATGGTCCCGTGGCGGTGAAGGTGCTCCGCGAGAAGCTGCGGCAGGACAAGACCGCCGTCGCCCGGTTCGTGCGCGAGGCGCAGTTCGGAGCCCGCGTCGTGCACCCGAACGTCGTGACGACCATCGAAATCGGCGAAGTGGAGGGCCTGCACTTCCTCACGATCGAGTGGGCCCTCGGCGAACTCCTCGAGAAGTACGTGAAGCGGATGGCGCCGCTGCCCCGCGACGAAGTCGCGACGATCATCACGCAGATCGCCGACGCGGTGCAGGCCGCACACGCCGAAGGGATCATTCATCGCGACCTGAAGCCGGACAACGTGATGTACGACCCGGAGACGCGGCAGGTGAAGCTGCTCGACTTCGGCATCGCGATCACCACCGACACGACGGCGGACGAGCGCCTCACCCGCGCCGGCTTCTTCGTCGGCACGCTCATGTACGTGGCGCCCGAGGCACTCTCGGGGGAGCTCGTGGGGCCGGCGGCGGACCAGTACTCCCTGGGCACGATCGCGTACCAGTTGCTCACCGGCGTGCTCCCGTACGGCGCCAAGAACCAGCGGGAGATGTTCGCCCTGCTCCTCAAGGAGCCGCCGACGCCGATCAACAAGGCCAAGCCGGGACTGTCGTTCCCGCCCGCCGTCGAGCAGGTCGTGATGAAGGCGCTGACCAAGACGCCCAAGGAGCGCTATCCCGACGTGAAGACGTTCGCCGCCGAACTCGCGAACGCCCTCAACGCGGTCGATCCGGCTCCGGGCCAGAGCGGGCTCTTCGGCAAGGTCAAGAAGCTCTTCGGATAGCGCGCCTCACGGCGCGGGCGCCACCGGCAACCACAGCGAGAACACCGAGCCACGTCCCGCGGCGCTCTCGAGCGTGAGGTCCCCGCCGAGCAGTCGCGCCAGCCGTCGTGAAATCGGCAGACCCAGCCCGACCCCGCGCGACTCGGAGCCGCCGCGCGCGCCGGCGTGCACCTGCTCGAACTCGTCGAAGACGCGTCCGTGGTCGATGGGGGCGATGCCGATCCCGGTGTCGGCCACCTGAATGACGACCCAGCTGCCCGGCCCCGGGCCCTCGCCGGACTCGGCGCCCGCGACACGCGCCCGGAGGCCGATGCTCCCCGTCGGCGTGAACTTGATCGCATTGCCCATCAGGTTCACCACCACCTGCCGCAGCTGCCTGGGGTCCGTGTCGAGGCGCGGCAACGCCGCCCCCACGTTCAGCGAGAGGGTGAGCCCGCGCTCGCTCGCGAGCGGTTCCATCTCCGTGGCCACGCTCAACAGGAAGCCGCGCACGTCCACCGGCTCCCGGTGCACGTCCATGCGGCCGGCCGCCATCCGGGCGATGTCGAGGATCTGATCCACCAGGCGACGCAGGTGCGTGGCCGAGCCCTCGACCTTCTCGATGGCCGAGAGCTGACGCGGCGTCAGCGCCCCGTAGGTGCCCTCGCGCAGCAGCTCGGTGAACCCGACGATCGCGTTGAGCGGCGTGCGCAGCTCGTGCGACGCTGCCGCCAGGAATTCACTCTTGGACCGATTGGCGCGCAGCAGTTCCGCCGAGAGGTGTTCGAGTTCCATCGTGCGCGCCGCCGCGCGCCGCGCCTGTGCGCGTTCGAGCAGGAAGGCGAGCCCGGCCGCGATCGCCGCGCCGCTGCCCAGCACGGCGAGGGCGACCCGCCCGCCGCCCCCGACCGGCAAGGCCCGAGACGCCGCCACCAGCCCGCCCACCATGCAACAGACGGCGACCGCGAGGAGCAACGCGGACGTTCGGCGAGGCGCAGCAGGAAAACGCGGCATGCGACGGGGACAGGGAGCGGGCATGATCGAGGCGCGTGCCCGGGGGCGCAAGGGTCGCGGCGTTACATGGGCGACCGTCCCCCCTCGAGCACGACGGCCGCGCGCCCCTCGTGCGCCCCGGTGGGCGAGAGGCGCGCCAGGGCCGCCGTGTGCGGGCGCACGAGCCGTTCAAGGTACAACTGCAGCATGCCATCGCCGTCGTACTGCTCCCGGAAGCCCGCCGCGGGCAGTCCGAGGAGGCGGCGCGTGTGCCGGCTGAAGCTCTGCGGTGAGGAGTAGTTCAGCCCGAGGGCGACCTCGGTGATGCTCGCGCCCGGGAGTTCGAAGCGACTCGCCGCGAGGGTCAGGCGCGCCATCGCGAGGTACAGCTTCGCGCTCGGCAGGTGCAGCCGGAAGAACCGGCTCATCATCGAGCTGGGGTTCGTGTGCAGGATGCGGGCGAGTTCGCGCGTGCTCGTGATCGTCGCGGCGTCGAGGAACACCCGCTCGAAGAACCTCTGCGCGTCGGGTTGAAGCGCGGGCAGTTCACGGTGCAGCAGCTCGAGGCCGCGCCGCCGGATGTCGCCCGCGAGCTGCGCATCGAGGGCGCGCCGCAATTCGGCCCACCCGTGCGATTGCGAGGCCTCGAGCACCGCGCGCACGCCGCACTGCCCGAGCTGCAGTGCCACCTGGGGGGCGCGCGCGTCGGGGCGTGCCATGAAGGCGAACGCCGGAACGTTGGGGAACTCGCGCACGAGGCGCGTGAGCGCCGGGCGCGCCGTCGGGTGCCACGCGCCCAGCGAAACCATCACGGCCGCGGCGCGGCGCGCGCGGAGGTCGCCCAGCACCTCCGGCAGCGAGGCCCGGTGCACGGCGCGGTAGAGTCCCGCACCGGCCGCGTCGACATGCGGGCGCTCGACGGGCGACACGAGGGTGGAGACGACCGGCGGCTCCTTGCGGGCGAGCAACCGGGCGAGTGGGCGATTGCGAGGGACGGGGGACACGGCAGGCTCCGAAGGTCGGCGTGGGCAACGCACGCAGCGCACGTGTGGCGACTTCGCTGCTGGGAGCACAGGGTGCACGGCGCGGGTCAGCGGCTCGTCACGCGCTTGCCGAGGGCGCGTCAGGCGCTCCGCCGCTGCTCGTCAGCGCGCGCCGTCGAGGCGGCCCCTTTC
>JANLSF010000580.1:0-2612 GCA_031362285.1 Gemmatimonadota bacterium
GCAGGGGCCGCGCTCGCCGAAGTTGAGCACCGTGTTGGTGGTGCCGCGCCACCCGAGCTTGTGGATCAGGCCGCCCAGCACCACGCCATTCAACTCGCCGCTCTCGCCGGCGCCGTTCACCTGCCGCTTGGGGACGAGGAAGAGCGAAATCCCCTTGACCCCCGGCGGGGCGCCGTCGATGCGGCCGAGGACCATGTGCACGATGTTCTCGGACAGCTCGTGGTCGCCTCCCGAGATCCACATCTTGGTGCCGGTGATGTTGAACCGGCCGTCGCCCAGCGGTTCGGCCTTCACGCGCACGTCGGCCAGCGAGCTGCCGGCGTCGGGCTCGGACAGCGCCATCGTGCCGAGGAATCGCCCCTCGAGCAGTGGTGACAGGTAGCGGTGCTTCTGCTCGTCGGAGCCGAAGGCGGCCACGAGGTTGGCGACCCCCGCCGCGAGGAGCGCGTAGCCGGCCGTGCCCACGTTGGCGGCCTCCACGTGCACCATGGCCGCCGTGGCCACGGTGTGCGGCAGTTGCAGCCCTCCGACCTCGGCATCGTGCGTGGCGGCGATGAACCCCGCCTCGGCGAAGGCGCGGATGGCCGGCGCCACCTCGGGGACCGTGACCACGCGGCCGTTCTCGACGTACGGTTCGTGTTCGTCGTTCGCCTTCCGGTGCGGCGCGAACTGGTCGGCGGCCAAGCCACGGGCCGTCGCGATCACCTGGTCGAACGCCTCGCGCGAGTAGTCGCTGAATCGGGCACGCTCGGCGAGCGCGTCGGTGCCGAGGACTTCGTACAGGAGGAAATCGAGGTCGCGGGGGGCCGGGGCTCCAGTCATGCGGGCAAGCTCGCGAGGTGCCGGGGCCGCCGCAACCGTGCCGCAGAGGGGTGCGAACGACCGCGGCCGCCCGGGATCATCCCGGACGGCCGCTGCCTGCCGCCGACGCTCGCGCGTCGGCCTGCCGGTCGGGCTACTGGCAACCGCTGACCTTGCGCGTCACCAGGTTGAGCGTGCACGTCTTGCCGCCCACGACGAGCGACGCGTTCTGCGTGCCATTGAATGTCACCACGGCGATCCCGGCCACCGAGCGCGACAGCGCGGTGAAGCTGCTGCCGGGGCTCGGCACGAACGACATCGTGCCGTTGAGCGTGACGGTCACCGTGCCGCTGAACGGGAACGGGTTCAGCTGCTCGGGCGCCTTGCGCACCAGGTTCGCGACCACGACGTCGTTGCTCACGGCGTACTGCTTCACGCCGTTGGAGTCGCTGAAGGTCACGGTGTCGTTCTGCGTGCCGTGGCCGTTGTTGGTGAAGCGCGTCGGGAGGCGCGGCGCGGCCGTGTCGCGGGTGATGACCGACATGTTGGTGTCGGCGCGATTCACGATGCGGATGCGCGTGCGCCCCGCTTCGCTCACGGTGTCGCGCCCCGTCGTCTGCCAGATGGCCAGCGTCGAGTCGATCAGGCCCGAGGTCCCCGGGACGGCCGCGCCATTCATGAAGATCTTGAACTTGCGGACGACGCTGAGGCCGCGTTCGCCCTGGCCGGTGCACGTGTAGAAGCCCGTGCCCACCGAGAAGGTGCAATTGACGGCCGCCTGCGACGCGGTCACGAGCCCCAGGCTGCCGACCGGCGCCTGGGCGTACGACACCCCGGCGCTCGCGAGGCCGGAGCCGATGGCGGCCACCGCGTCGGCGGCCGTGGCGGCCGAAACGTTCTGGACGTCGGCCTGGACCGCGGCGACGGACAAGGGACTGGTATCAGCGGACACGGCCTTGTCGCTGTTGCAGGCGGCGAGGGCCGCGAGCGTGGCAAGGATTCCGGTCGTGCGAAGGGACATGCGCATGCGAGAGACTCCTCTGGAGAGTGGTACGGCCACCGATTCGGTGACCGTGCGTCTGACTTGAGGACGATTATCGGCCTTCGGGGCGAAAAGTACGTTGACCCAGCCCCCTGTTCCGAGCGTGGCCGAAGTCACATGAAGTCGCGTAAGTCGTTGATTTTACACGTATTATGATATCCTTAGTGTCGGTGCGACACGCGAGGGCTGCCCGAAACTCGATCGCGCCGGCGACCGCGGTCGGGTCCCGCCGTTCGCGAAACCACGGCGACCACGGCGGGTATCCTTCGTCG
Source organism: Gemmatimonadota bacterium (assembly GCA_031362285.1). GTDB lineage: Bacteria > Gemmatimonadota > Gemmatimonadetes > Gemmatimonadales > Gemmatimonadaceae > JACPPC01. The sequence goes on from JANLSF010000580.1 coordinate 2,116, forward strand.
TGACGCGCCCCGAGCGGGCGCGCGCCTTCCCGTCTCGCGTGGAGTTCTTGGCATGCTCGTCCGTCGTTCGTTCTTGGCCGCCCTGTTCGCGGCCCTCGCGCTCGGCACTCCCGCGTCGGCCCAGACGCGCGTGCTGGTGTCCCGTCTCGGCACCGACACCCTCTCCGTCGAGCGGTTCACGCGCTCCGGCAACACCATCGAGGGGCACGTCGTCCAACACTCGCCGACGACCGTCGTGGTCACGTACTCGATCGGGCTGAACGCCGACGGCACCGTGGCCACCATGGAGCAGACGATCACGAACGGCCTTGGCGCGCCGGTGCCCAACCAGCCGACCGGCGCCCGCATGAGCTTCAGCGGCGACACCGTGGTGCGCAGCGTGACGACCGGCGGCCAGGCGGTCGAGCGTCGCACCGCCGTTCCCAAGGGCACCTTGCCGGCGATCGGCCTGCCCTGGTCCATCTACGAGATGGGGGTGGCCGAGGCCCGCCGCAGCG
>JANLSF010000588.1:0-7212 GCA_031362285.1 Gemmatimonadota bacterium
CGCGCCGGCGACATCATGACGATGCCCGGGTTGTCGGCGAGCCCGGCGGCCGTGCGCATGCGGTTGCGGCCGGATGGGACGAGCGAGGGCCTGTTCTAGGCTTGATGAGAATAGCTCGAGCAGAACGACGATTCACCACGACAGAACGACGTTTCACCGCAGAGGCACGGAGGCACGGAGAACTGCGAGAGGGGCAACGGCAACCTGATTGCTTGGTTGCTTGGTTGCGTCGGTCGAGGGGCGACACGCGCGGCCGGCGCAGCAGCCAGAACAATCCCTTGCCGTGCTCGCCGTCCTCCGTGCCTCTGTGCCTCTTGTGGTATCAGCCCTTCCTGGCAGACTCTCAGCCCTCCGCCGCCCTCGAGGACCACAGCGCCGGCAGCGCCACGGGAATCGCCAGCAGCACCAGGGCGAACTTGACCGTCGCGCACCCCCAGGCGACCATCGCCGGTGTGGCCGACGCTCCATCGGCCAGCTGGATGAGCAACGCCGCGTTCTCCACCGCATCGCACGCCCCCGCCACGAGCGCGCCGGCGGCCAGTGCCCGCGCCGCGCGGCCCCACCGGGGCCAGCGCGCCGCCGTGGTCAGGCAGCCGAGCGCCAGCGCGGCGGGATAGGCGATCATGAAGAGGTAGTCCACGATGAGGCTCGTGCGTGCCGACGCACGCGCCGCCTGGTCCCAGCTCGCGAGCATGGCGGCGCTCCGCTCCACCGAGTGCGCGAGCTCGTAGCTCACGATCCCGAGGGGCGCGGCAGTGGTGACGAGGGGGCGATTCAGGCGGCCGAGCGTCACCTCGAGCACCAGCGTGCCCGCGACGGCGATCCAGAGCCAGCGGCGCGGGGGCGCGAGCGTCACGCGTTGCAGAGCTGTTGCAGCGCGATGTCGGGCAGGGTGCCCTTGATGGGCGACGAGTACCCCGGGATCTTCGGCGCGGTCTTCTCGTACACCTTGGTCATCCCGACATCGAAGAAGTACGTGTTCTCCTTCACGGCGATCGTGCGCTTGCCGCAGTCGACCATCACGACGGTCTTCGACGCCTTGAGCTCGCCGCGCGCCGACTTGACCGGCTTCACGAACACCGCGCGCACGGTGGCAGTGATGATGCCGTCCTTTCCCGTCACCACCGACTTGGCCCACACCGACACCGGGTTCCCGATGCTCGTGGTCCCGATGTCGGACCACTGGGCGGCGACCGCGCGCGGCATCAGGCTGCCCACAAGCATCAGGCAGGCGCCACCCAGCACGGCTCGCATCGTGGACATCGTCATGAGGGGTCGGGAGGGGGCGACGAGGCGTCGGACGGGGGCGGCGACGCCTCGCGATTGAACAGCATGGCCCACGCCATCAGCAGGAGATACGGCCCGCAGCCGAAGTCCGCCAGCGCGCTCACCCAGCGCCAGCGCCACGGGACCCCGAGCATGCCGAGCCCGGCGACCCCCAGGAGCCCGCCCACGATGGGGACGAAGCTCGGCGCCTGCTCCTCGCGCGATCGGCGGCGCAGCTGTCGCACCAGCACCTGCCAGTTGGCCACGGTGATGAGGACGCTCACGGCCAGCAAGACCCAGCCGATGCCGTGCGTGAACGTCTCCCGGGCCGCCGCCTTGGCCGCCGCGTGCGCGAGCGAATCCTGTGCGTGCATCGGGCCCTCGGGGACGAGCGACGTGCCGGACGCGCGACGACGCCGGGCGCTACCGGCCCCAGTGCGCCCCGAGCGTGAACGACAGCGCGCTGTAGCGCACCTGCCGCTGGTATGAGCTGCCGAGCGTCACCTTGCTGAACTCGACCGACTGCGCGGCATAATCCACGCCGAGCGTGAACCATCCCGCGCGGTACGTCACGCCCCCATTCGCGCCGATCGACGACGACGGCGAGTCGGTGAAGTGTCCGGTGGCCGTGATGCTCGGGAAGTAGGTGAAGCCCACCTTCGTCTTGAGACGATCGCCGAAGAGGCCGAATCGCCCCTCGAGCCCGGTGCGGACCATCGCCCACGCTTCCTTGCCGTTGAACGCCGTGCGCCCCACGCCGCGCACGCCGTACCCCACGCGGAGCACGAAGCCCGCCAGCGGCTCGTAACCGATGTCGGCGCGGGCATCCGCGAACTCCCCGTCGTACAGGTTGGTGATCGTGCCACTCGTGGCCTTGAGCGACCCGGTGAGGAAGTGGCCGTCGACGAACAGCGACCGCGTCAGGGCCAGCGCCCCGCTCGCACCGAAGACCAGGCCGCCGGTGGTGTACACCACGCCGACGCTGTCCACGAGCACCCGGTACTCCACCTGCGTCGCCATCGGCGTCAGGACCAGCGTCCGCCCGTCGCCGCCGCTGGCCGCCACCCCCGCCTCGATGATCTTCGCGATCACGGCGCTGTCGGCGGTCGCCGAGTTGGCGCTGCCCCCGGCGCTGGCGAACGTGGCCACCTGCCCTCGCGGCGCCAGGAAGGTGGTGCTCTGCCGGCCCGACGACGAGGGCGGCAGCACCGGCGCACTGGGGGCGGTCGCGGCGGCACCGGCGAGCGACGCGCCCGCACCCGAGGGGGCGCTCGCCACCGGCTGTGCGGCCACGGCCACCGGGGCAGGCCGCGTGCGCGCCAGCGTCGGCATCGTCCGTCCCTCGGGCAATGGTCCGAGGACGCTCACGACCACGGTGTCGAGCGCCGCGTCGAACTTGGCCGTGACGAGCCCGGTGCCCACCGCCTTCGCGAGGATCGTGCCGGAGGTCGGGTCGACATCCACGATGTCGGGGGCGAGCGACGCCCATTGGCCGCGCGCGTCGGCGATCGGCTTCCCGTTCCGGTCGAACGCCTGCACGGTGAGCCGCGTGGTGTCGCCGGCCGTTGCGAATGCCAGCGTGTCGCCCCCGAGGATGCGCGCCGCGAACACCGACTGCCGCACCACGATCTTGAGTTCGTCCTTCACGGTGCCGCGCTTGCAGGTGAGCGTGGCGGCCCCGTTGGCCCGCGCCGTCAGCTTGCCGGCCGCGAGCACCGTGGCGTCGGTGCCGCCCTCATCCTTCAGCGCGCAGGCCGTGAGCGGGAAATCGCCGCGCACCACGCTGCCGCGCGCGTCGCGCTGCTCGGCGCGCAACGCCGCGGTGGCCCCGATGGCATCGAAGACGAGCGGGTTGGACACGTTCCAGGCGAGCTTGGCGGCCCGCTGCTCCACCGTGATCACGGCGAACACGGAATCGGTCCCGGCGCGCGCCCAGACGCGCGTCGACCCGTTGCGCTGGGCCACCACCGCGCCAGCCGGCGTGGCCGCGGCGATGGACTCGTCATCCGAGCGCCACTCGATCGGGACACCGGCGAGCGGCTTGAAGCCCTCGCCGAAGATGCGCGCCGACAGCACCGCGCTGTCGCCGAGCGAGGTCAGCCGGTAGATCCCGCGCGCCAGGGCCACCACCCGTCCATCGGGCGTGCGCGCGGCGCTCTGGGCCCGGGCGGCCTGCGGGGCGAGCGCGAGGCCCACGAGCATGACCACGGCCGCACGGCGTGCGCTCACCGCGCCCCCAGGGCCGGAACCAGCAGGATCGTCTTGGCGTCGAGACGCGCCGCGTTGCGGGTCGCCCGGTCGAGGTTGACCTGCGTCCGGGCCGCGCGACGACGACCGTTCTCCGACACGTTCTCGGGGATGCTGCGATCGTTCGATCGCTGGATGAGCGCGAACAGTCCGACCCCCGCACCAATCCCGGCCACCACGGCCCCACTCCCCAGCGACGCGCCCACCTTGCTCGCGTTCCCCAGCACGCTGCCGGCGAACACGGCGACCCCCGTCACGGCGAGCCCGCGCGCGAGGTCGCCGAACGGCGCGAGCCCGGCGGCCCGCTCGGGCAGCAGTTCCTCGGGCTGGAACTCGCGCAAGCGCTCCTCGAGCGGGTCGTGCAGCCAACGCAACTGGAACGCCACGCGCACGGAATCCTGGCGGCCCGTCATGCCGGGCAGCTGGCTCTCGCCCGTGACGATCAGGTCGTAGATCCCCTCGGGAACCGCCTGCCCGTCCACGCCGGTGCCGTTCCACGACACGTCGCGCGCGCCATCCACGTCCTGGGCGTTGAACAGGCGGATCACCACGCCCGGCTCGTCGGTGCGCTGCACGGCGAGGGCCAGGCGCCCGGCATGCGACGTCACCGCGTGGAAGATGAAGGCGCGGCCCGACGCCACCGGGATCGAGTCGCGATCGAAGCGCGCGGCCACGCGGAACAGCTGCTTCTTGGCGTCGCCGAACACCGACCGCTCGCGATCGGTGAACTTGTTCGGGTCCAGGTCGGTGAACGGGTCGCGCAGGATCGCGCCCTGGAAGAAGATCTTGGCCGAGTCGGCCTGGCCGAGCGACGCATACGCGGCGCCCATGTACTTGAACGCCGTGACGCGCTGCGCCTCGGTCACCGGGAACGGCGACGTCGGCGAGACGACCTGGAGGAAGGTCCGGAGCGCCGCCTGCACCTCGAGGTTCTCGTACGCCGAAATCGCCTTGGCGATGTTGTCCTCGGCCGACTGCGCCCGCGCCCGGCTGCCCGACGCCGCGAGGAGGGCGACGAGGGCGAACGCCGAGGCGACAAACCGTCTGGCCATCACGGAGTTCCAGTCTTGGTGAGCGTCACGCGGCCGAGGCTCACGGGCGTGTTGGCCTGGACGGTGATGGAGATGCTCTTGGGGTCGTAGCCGTCGGCGGCAATGCGCACGGTGTGCGTCCCCGCCTTCACCTTGGCGCCGATCACCCGCCCCGACCCGATCGAGGCGCCGTCGAGCGAGATGCTCGCGAACACCGGATCGGCGGCCACGGTGAGCGTACCCTCGCCGACGGGCGCGGCCGGCGCGACCGGGGCCGGGGCGGCGGCCACGATCGGCCGGGGCGGCGCGTTGGGCTTGACCACCGGGGCCACCGGCTCGCGCTCCATCGTCAGGTCGACCGTGAACGTCTTGCCGGCGGGCACGCGCACGGCATCGCTCACCGGCTTGTAGCCCGGCGCGCGCACCTTGTAGACCACGTCGCCGCGGGCGAACCGGCCCGAGTCGCCCGTGTACGGCTGGTCGTCCACCGTGATCGTGGCGCCCTCCGGCACGTTGGCGAACCGCACGAAGCCGCTCTCGGCCACGACCGCAGCGGGTTCGACCGCCGGTGCCACCGACCCGGGCTTGTTGGCGAACACGACGTACGCTCCCGCGGCCACGGCCAACACCGCCACGCCGCCGCCCACGAGCATGCCGGTGTTCGACTTGGGCGGCGGCGCCACCACCTTCGTGCCGCCCTTCGTCTGCCGGACGACCGGGATGTTCGGCAGGCTCGCCGGACGTGGCACCACGCCCGTGGCGGCGAGGGGCGGCAGCGAGGCCGTGCGGATCTTCGGGATCGAGTCACCCGCCCCCGTGGCCAGCGCGCGCAACATGTTCTGCGCGTCGCGGCGCGACGTCCCCTCGGGATCGGGCACGGCGTCAAAGGCGTCGGCGAACATCGCCGTCGTCTCGAACCGGTCGGCGACATCCTTGTTGAGCGCGCGATAGACCACGGCGAGCAGCTCCTCGGGCACGTCGTCGCGCACGGCGGCAATGTCGGGCACGGGGGTCATGTAGTGGTGCTGGATGATCCCCATGACGCTGTCGGCGTCGAACGGCACCTCGCCGGTGAGCATCTGGAAGGCCATGATGCCCAGCGAGTACTGGTCCGACTGCGGCCCCACCTTGAGGCCCCCGCACTGCTCGGGGCTCATGAAATACGGCGTGCCGATGATCATGCCGCTCGCCGTCATCGACTTCTCCTCCATCGCCCGCGCGATGCCGAAGTCGGAGACGAGCACGCGACCGTCCTTGTCCACCAGGATGTTCGCGCCCTTGATGTCGCGGTGCACGATGCCGTTCTCGTGCGCATAGGCCAGCGCATGCGCCGAGCAGCGGAGCACCTCGAGCACGACGGGCACGGGGAGCGGGCCCTGCTGCTCGATGATTGCATCGACCGCGCGCCCTTCCACGAACTTCATCGCCATGTAGAGCAGGTTGTTGGCCTGCGCCACGCGGTAGACGGGAATGATGTTCTGGTGGTCGAGGGAGGCGGCCATGCGCGCCTCGCGCTTGAACCGCTCGGCGGTCGCGCTGCCACCGGCGTTCTCGGGGGGCACAACCTTGAGGGCGACCGTGCGCTGCAGCGCGGTCTCGACGGCCTTGTACACCACCGCCATGCCGCCGCGTCCGATTTCCTTTTCGACGTCGTAGTCGCCCGCCAGCTCCTTCTTCAGCGCCGCCAGGATCGGGTCCTCCGGCGCCTTGAACGTGATCGTCTGCGCGCCAGGATCGTTCACCTGGGGCGCACCGCACGTCGAGCAGAAAACGGCGCCCTCGGCGAGCTCGGCGCTGCAGTCCTTGCACGTCATGACACGGTCCTTCGTGGGGATCGACAGGCTCCCCCGCCTTCGATGATCGAGGGGGCCGCCAGTGTGACAAAAATCACACGAGCAATGTGCGAAATGTGCAGGACGGGGCCCCCCGAGGCAATACCCAGAACGGTCATGTTGACCGAGCTGAGACTCCCACTCGGTGCGTGACTCACGGGATCGTGATCGTCGTGCTGGTGACGTTGACCAACCCGATGGCGAACGTGATGGTGTAGGTGTCGCCGCCCGTGGCGCCGGTGACGCCCTGATTGCCCCACGTGATCTGCCCCGCCGCGTCCGTCGAGAGCGGATTGCTGCCAGCCAGGACGCCGGCGCCCGACCCGAGCAGCGCGTTGAGGGTCGCGGTCACCGAGACACCCGCGCCCACCGCGTTCCCGAAGGCGTCGAACACGGTGAGCGTCGCCGGCACGTCGAAGGGGTTGGCGGTCAACCCGGCGACCGGTTCGGTGTTGATCGTGATCGACGCGGCCGCGCCCGGCGTCCCCGTCGCGGTGAACGTCACCGGGCTCCCCGTCAGGCTGCCGCTCGTCGCCGTCAGCGTGTTGTTGCCGGCCCCCGCCACCGTGCCCAGCGTCCAGCTGCCCACCGTCGCGATGCCGCTCGCGTTGGTCGTCGCCGAGCCGCCGGTCACCGACCCGCCGCCCGAGGCCACCGCGAACGTCACGCTCACGCCGCTCACCGGGTTGTTGAACACGTCGAGCACGGTCACGCTCGGCGCGGTGCTCACCGTCGTGTTGACCACGGCGCTCTGGCCGTCGCCCGCGTTCAGGGCGATCTGCGTCGCGGTACCCGCGGTCCCGGTGGCCGTGAACGTCACCGGGCTGCCGGTCAGG
>JANLSF010000592.1:0-12659 GCA_031362285.1 Gemmatimonadota bacterium
AGCTGCGGCGCATGGAGGCGATGGCCGACATGCTCTCGGTGGCGCTCGACAACGCCGAGCACGTGGAGAACCTGCGCAAGGCGGAGTCGCGCTTCCGCACCCTGTTCCGCGCCGCGCCGGACGCGATCCTCACCGTGCTTCCGCGTGGCGAGATCACCGAGGCCAACGATTCCGCGCGCGCGCTCACGGGGATCGCCTCGGCGGACCTCACCGGCCGCCTGTTCACCGAGTTGGTGGCGGGGGACGATCGCCTCGCCGTGATGCGCGCCCTCGACGGGGCCCTCAAGGGGATCATGGCCCGCCTCGAGGTGCGGCTCAAGCGGGAGGACGGGGTGCGGCTCACCGCGCTGGCCATCACGGGGCTCCCCGACACCGACCCGCCGCAGGTGCTGATCGTGGGGCGCGACATCAGCGGGGAGCGCGAACTGCGGGCCCGGCTGCTCGAGACCGAGCGGCTTGCCGCCATCGGCGAGCTCGTGGCCGGCGTGGCGCACGAGGTGAACAACCCGCTCGGCTCCATCAGCGCGTTCGCGCAGCTCCTGCTGCGCGACCCCACCCTCGGCGAGGAGCACCGGGATTCGATCGAGATCATCCGCTCCGAGACCCAGCGGGCCAGCCAGGTGGTGCGCGACCTGCTCGCGTTCGCGCGACGCGCGCCCGCGGAGCGCGGCGCGGTCGAGCTCAACGACCTGGTCGAACGCTCGTTGCGCTTGCGCGGCTTCCAGCTGACGTCGGCGCGCGTGCAGCTCGTGACGGACCTCGATCCCGCGCTGCCGGCCATCGAGGGCGACGGCCGGCAGCTGCAGCAGGTGATCCTCAACCTCATCACCAACGCCATCCAGGCGATGGCGGTGCGCGGGGGCGGCACCCTCACCGTGCGCACGCGCACGCACGAAGCCGAGGTGACCGTCGAGGTGGGCGACACCGGCCCCGGCGTGCCGGAGCACGCCCGGCCGCACATCTTCGAGCCGTTCTTCACCACCAAGCCCGAGGGCGAGGGAACCGGTCTCGGGCTCTCGGTTTCGTACGGCATCGTGGCGTCGCACGAGGGCGAGATCCGCCTCGCCGACAGCCTGCCGGGCGCCGGCGCGACCTTCGTGGTCACGCTGCCCGTGGCCGCCGGGGAGCTGGTGCGCCGGCGCACGGGCGAGGTGGCGGTGGTGGCGAAGCGCTCGCCGCTCTTCGGGCGGCGGTTGCTCGTGGTGGACGACGAGCCCTCGTTGCGCGCGGGACTCGAGGCCTTCGGACGCATGCGGGGCATCGAGGTGGTGGCCGTCGAGAGCGGCCCGATGGGGCTGGCTGCGGTCAACGCGCAGAGCTTCGACGCCGTCATCTGCGACCTGCGCATGCCGGGCATGGATGGCGTCGCGTTCCACGAGGCCCTGAGCCGCTCGCATCCCGCGCTCGCGGCCCGCACCGTGTTTGTCACCGGCGACGTGGTCGACGTCTCGCAGCGCCTCGGGCCCGCCTCGCGCCAGCCGACCGTGGCCAAGCCGTTCACCTTCGAGCGGCTCGAGGAGACCCTCGCCGCCATCATGCGCGCCGAGCGGCCGGGCACGCCCACCCGCTGATCGCCGCGCTCACGACGCCAGTCTCCCCCGCATTCCCCCGACGCATTCCTCCACCCACACGCCCATGCGCCCCGCCAGTCGCCACCTCGCCACCCTCGTCCTCTCCCTCGCCGTTGCCGCCCCGCTCGCCGCACAGCGCGCCACGCCCGCGACGCCCAAGGGCGGCGAGGTCGAGTTCCTGCACCCGTACGGGCCGCCGACGCGCCCCTTCTCGCCGGCCGTGCGCGTGGGCAACCTGCTCTTCCTCGCCGGCCAGATGGGGACATCGCCGAGCGCCGGTGGCGGCCTCGTGCCGGGCGGCATCGCGGCCGAGACGAAGCAGGTGATGGAGAACATCAAGGACGTCCTCGCCAAGGTCGGCTCGTCGATGGAGAAGGTGGTCAAGTGCACCGTGTTCCTCGCGGACATGAAGGAGTGGGAGGCCATGAACGAGGTGTACAAGACGTACTTCAGCAATGGCCGCTTCCCGGCCCGCAGCGCGTTCGGCGCCAATGGCCTCGCCCTGAACGGTCGTGTCGAGATCGAGTGCATCGCGACGCGCTGAGGCGCGGCGTTCCGCACCCCGTCGCCAATGGCGGGGTGCATCGCCGCTGCGGGATGCGCGCGGCCGCCGCGGGCGTGACAGTCCTGCGTCACATGCGCGCCCTCGCGCGCTGCGAAGGGGCCCCCTAGCTTCGGCAGCATGGTCGGTTTCTTTCCCCGCGAGTCCATTCGATGGACGCACCTCGAGGAGCCGCCGATGTTGCGGCGACTCTCGATCGCGCTCTGGGCGCCGGCCATCGTGGCCGGAACGGGCGTGCGGATCGCCCACGCCACCCTCTTCGGCATGGACGCCGGAAGCTGGCTCGTGGCCTCGGCGTACGGCGCCATCCTCGTGCTCCTGACCTGCGGCTCGCTCACCGCGCACGTGGGGAATTTCACGGTGCGCACCTGGATCTGGCGCGTGCCGGCCTTCGCCCTGGTCGAGGTGGCGGCCGAGTCGCTGTCGTCGCTGGCGCTCATCATGGTCGGCGTGGACCGGATGGGCGCCGAGCGGGCGACGCTGGAGCAATGGCCGTCGATCGCCCTCACGATCCTCGGCAACCGGATGCTGCTGCTGGTGGCGTTCGGCGCCTTGCTGGCGGCCGCGGTCGAGGCGGCGCGCTTCGCGCTCTACAAGCCGGCTGAGCGCGCGGCCATGGACGTGGAGGCCGACGCCGAAGTCGCGATCGCGACGGCCGAGCACGACCCGCCGGTGGTGCCCCCGGCGTCCTGAGCGAATCGACGGCCTGGCGCGTATGGTTACCGCGCGCTCCGCGCGCTCGCCTCGTCCTTCAACCCGTTCGCCCCATGCGCCCTCTCCGCCCGCTCGCCGTCGCGTTGCTTGCCGTCGTACCGGCCGCCCTTGCCGCGCAGGGCCGCGCCCCCATCCGCCCCTTCGGCACCATGCGGGAGCAGGATGCCACCCAGCAGGAGTGGCTCGCCAAGCGCCTCGACACCTTCCTCCCGGCGCTGATGCGGAAGTACAAGATGGACATGTGGGTGATCCCGATGCGGGAGTACAACGAAGACCCCGTGTTCGGCGCGATCACGAGCGCGTCCACCTTTGCCGCGCGCCGCCGCACGATCTACGTGTTCTACGACAAGTGCACGGCCGGCGGCGTGGAGCCATCACCCACGTGCGACAAGGGCATCGAACGGCTCGCGTTCGGCGGCAGTTCGCAGGGGGGCGTCTTCAAGGCCGTGGCCTCGATGAAGGCCGTGAATGCCGCCGTCGGCTCGCGGCAGGCCGAGTTGTGGGGCGACGAGCAGTGGCAGGTGCTCAAGGCGGCGATCGTCGAGCGCAACCCGCGCACCATCGCGATCAACACGTCCCGGGTGTTCGCCTTCACCGACGGACTCTCGAGCGGCGAACTCTCCGGCATGTCGGACGCGCTGGGGGACCCGTGGACCAGGCGGTTCCGTCCGTCCGAGGGGCTGGCGCTGGAAATGATCTCCAGCCGGTTGCCCGAGGAGGCGGCGTACTATCGCCGGCACCAGGAGCTGGTGTGGTCGCTCATCTCGCGGATGTTCAGCAACGAGGTGATCACCCCCGGAAAGACGAAGACGAGCGAGCTCGTCTGGTGGTGGCGCCAGCAGGTGGCGGACCTCGGCATCGGCACCTGGTTCCAGCCGTCCATCACGATCCAGCGGAAGGGCACCACGAGCGAGAAGCTGGGGGCGGACCCGGTGATCATCGCCGGCGACGTGCTGCATTGCGACGTGGGGATCACCGCGCTGCGGCTGAACACCGACACCCAGCATGACGCGTACGTGTTGAAGGACGGCGAGACCGAGGCGCCGGCCGGGCTCACGGCCGCCCTGCACACGAGCAACCGGTTGCAGGACATCCTCATGGAGGAGACGCGCCCGGGCCGCTCGGGGAACGAGATCCTCGCCGCGGTGCGCGCGCGCATGACGGCCGAGAAGATCGACGGCACGATTTACACGCACCCCATCGGCCTGCACGGCCACGGGGCCGGGCCCCTCATCGGCTTGTGGGACTACCAGGACGGCGTGCCGGGGCGCGGCGACGCGCTCGTGACCGCGAACATGTGGTTCTCCTCGGAGCTGCAGGCCACCTCGCCGGTGCCGGAATGGGGCGGGCAATCGGTGCGCATGATGCAGGAAGAGGACTTCGTGATCGGGGCGGATGGCAAGCCGCAGTGGGCCTGGAAGCGGCAGTCGGAACTGTGGCTGGTGAAGCCCAAGGGCGCCACGAAGCCGAAGGCGTAGGCGCGCCCCGTCCGAAGTCCGCGGCACACGGGGCTCTCGCTCCCCACGCGGGAGCGGGCGGGAACTCCGGGGGGCTCCCTCGGTGTTGTAGCTTGTACGGAGCCGGGGGGCCGACGCCGGCCCCCGATCCCGCACTTCGCAGCCCATGCGCAAGAACAACAAGAACCTGCTCGTCGTCGGCGACCGCGTGCTCGTGAAGGTCGAAGAGGGCGAGGATCGCACCAAGGTGGGGCTCTACCTGCCCGCCACCGCCGTGGAAAGCCAGGCGGTGCAGGGGGGGACGATCATGGCCACGGGCCCCGGCCAGCCGATGCCCGACCTGGGCGTCGACAACAGCGACGAACCGTGGCGCATGGGCACCAGCACCCGCGAAACCCGGTACGTTCCGATGCAGGCCCGGGTGGGCGACTGGGCCCTGTTCTACCGCAAGGCCGCCATGGAGATCTCGTTCGAGGGAGAGCGTTTCCTCGTGATACCGCAGGCCGCCATCCTCGCGCTCGTGCGCGAGGGGCGCCATCAGACCGACTGACACCTCTGCACGGAGCACCGCACGATGAGCTATCCCGAGATGATGGTGGCGCCCATGCGCCAGGAACTGACCCGGCTGGGTGTCGAGGAACTGCGCTCGGTGGAGGCGGTGGACCAGGCCGTCAAGCGCCCCGGCACCACGATGGTGGTCGTGAACTCCGTGTGCGGCTGCGCCGCGCGCAACGCCCGCCCGGCGATCGCGGCGGCCATGGCCCACGGCATCAAGCCGGACCATGTGACGACCGTCTTCGCGGGGCAGGACCTCGACGCCACGCAGCGCGCTCGCGGCTACTTCACGGGCTACGCGCCGAGCTCGCCGTCGATCGCGCTGCTCAAGGACGGCCAGTTGGTGCACATGATCGAGCGCTGGCAGATCGAGGGGCGCATGGCCGGGGAGATCGCGACCGACCTCACCGCGGCGTTCGACAAGCACTGCGCGGCGACGCAGGCCGCGTAGGACGCATGACCACGACGTGACGAGGGCGGCGTTCCCGATGGGGACGCCGCCCTCGCTGCACGCCGGGGGGTGCCGAGCCTCAGTTCACGCGCGTGGCCGCACTCGCGAGGGCCGCCTCCACGTCGGGGCCCGACACCTTCTCCGGCAGGAGCCAACGTCCCTGCCGCCTGGTGGGCACGCTGACGTGACGCACCGTGCCGTCACGGCCCAGTTCCACCAGTGCCGTCACCTTGTCGTCGGCGCCCTGCGCGGCCTCGATGACGAGCACCCACGTTCCCTCGGACGGCCACTGCTTGCGCAGCGCCACGACCCCCGAGAACGACGTGGAGTCGAACCGGAGCGCCAGCGTGCGGCGTGCGCCGGCCACGAGCCCCTCGGCGCGCCCCGTGATCGGCAGCCCCACGCGCTGCTCGTGATGGTAGGCCCGCACCACGAGGAAGGCGTCGCGCGTGGTCGGGTCGAACGGGTTGACCGGATACTCGATGGCGATCCACGGGGGACCGGCCACGGCGCGGAGCCCCGTGAGGGCGACCACGGCGAGGGCGGCGAGCATGAGGCGGGAGCGGGTGATCCAGGAACGGCGCATGGTGGAACCTCCGGAAGGAGAAGGGTGTGAACAAGTCCCCGGTCGCGATGCGCGCGACCGGCCGTGCCGAGCGAGCGGTGTGGGGCTAGGGCTGCGTGACCGTCGCGCGCCCCTTGAACGAGCGCAGCGTGATGCGGGCGCTCGGGAATGATTCCTGGCCGATGGTGCGGGTGATGGAGACCCGGCGTACGTCACCGGTGCCGCGTGCCGTGCGGGTGCCGAGCACGTCGCTCACGGGCGCGTCCACCTCGAGCTCGGCCGTCGCGAGGCGCGAGATGGCGGCGCTGACGTCACCGGCGTGGCTGTCGAGGGTCAGGGTGCCGCCGCGCACGATGCCACCCGTGTAGCGGATCGGCCCGGTGACCGACTCGAACCGCGCCCGCGTGACGACGCCGGAGGTGGCGACGATCGCCCCACTCACGGTGGAGAGCGCGACGTCCTCGCTCGTGCCGCTCCACGTGATGCGTCCGCCGGCCGACTTGGTGCGCAGGTAGGCGGGTGAGCCCGTGACCTGGATGTCTCCGGCCATCGATTCGATGGCGTAGTCGGTGCCGGAGCCCGACACGCGCACGGCTCCCTCCACCGTGCCCACGTCCACCGCGCCCGTGAGCCCCTCGACCTCCACGCTGGCGGAGCTGGTGCGCACCCACACGCGCGCGCCCATCGGCACCGAGACGGTCAGCTCGGCGCCGGTCCCGGCCGTGGCGGCGTCGCCCTCGAGCCCGAGCTTGATGCCCGACGCACTCCCGCCCATGAAGAACTGGTGCGGCGTCGTCAGGGTGCCGGTGACGGCCACCGTGTCCTTGGCCCACCCGACGACGTGCACCGCCCCGACATGGTTGAACACCTTCACGAGGCCGGTGCGCGAGAGCGGGAGACGCTGGTCGATACGGCGCGGGGCGGCGGTCCCCTGGGACGCGAGTGCGGCCGGCGCGAGCGCCAGCAGCACGGCGAACCCTGCGGCACGCCAGCGACCGCGCGTGCGGCGCCGCAGGGTCGTGGGGGCGGGGTGGCAGACGATCATGTCGGGCTCCGGGGTCAACTGATGGACAGCGCCGTGGAGCGCTTGAGGAGGTCGAGCTTCTGGTCGTACAGGCGGCGCATCACGTCGGTGAGCGTCCGGCTCGCCGGGTCGCGTGCGAGGGCGGCGCGAACCTCGGCCATGGCCGTATCGATCTGGGCGAGCGAGCGCTCGATCACCGCCACTGTCCCCGCTCGGAGCGTCACGCGTCGCTGCTCGAGGAGGAGGGCGAGGTCGATGGCCGCGCGATCGTAGGCGGCGAATTCCGCCGTGTGGCCCGCGATCGGCGTGGTGCCGCCGATGGGCGCGCCGGACATTGCCACCTCCGGCGTCGCGTCACGCTGGCGCAGCCACATCACCCCCGCGCCCGCCAAGGCGCCCACGAGCAGCAGGGCGGCGGCCGCGGCAAACCGACGCGGCACGGCGAACGGCCTGTGCCCCCGGGCGACAGCGAGCCCCGCGGCGGGCGCCACGGCCGTGGGCAGCGGGCGCACGCGACGCTCGCCGATGGCCGCCTGCACGCGCGAGAGCAGTTCGGGCGGTGGCGAGATCTCCTGCGGAAGGGCGCGGGCCGCCGCGTCCAGCTGGCGGTCGCGCGGATCGATCGGGGCACTCATGGGCGCATCTCGGTGAGCAGTTGGCGTCGGGCACGGTGCAGGTGCACGCGGACGGTGGCGGGGGCGAGGCCGGTGAGGGTCGCGATCTCGTCGGTCGGGACTCCCTCGATGACGTGGAGCACGAAGACCTGTCGCGGCCCGGTGGCGAGTCGTGGGAGCGCCCGTTCGAGGTCGAGCTGGACGTCGAGGGGGAGCGCGGGCTCCGGGGCCGTCTCCAGCAGCTCGTCGTCGCCCGTGGCCACGCGCGCGCTCCGGCGCAGTTCGCTGCGCATGGCCTCGAGCACGGTGTTCACCGCCAGGCGGTGCAGCCAGGTGGAGAGCGCGCTCTCGAACCGGAACTGCGGCAGCCGCTCCCAGAGCCGCACGAACACGTCCTGGGCGAGGTCCGTGGCCCGGGCGCGATCGCCCGCCATGCGCAGGCAGAGCGCGAAGACCCGGCCGACATGCACGTGATAGAGTGCCGTGAAGGCCGCGTCGTCCCCTGCCTGCGCCCGGCGGATCGTCTCCAGGTCGCTCAGCGGGGCAGGGGGCAGGTCGGCGGCGGCGGACACGAGTGGCATGGGGAGGGCGAGGATGGCGTATCCCTCGGATGCCGCCCGGCCGCGCCGCGTTTCAGGGACCTTTGCGGCAGGTCAGATGGGGGTGAACAGCTCGGCCACGGAGCAGGCGAAGGGCGTGGCAACGCCCGCCGGGTGCCAGTGCAGCGTGTCGCGGCACTCCGTGGGAAAGTCATCGCTCGGCGTCCACACTTCCACCACCTCCCGTTCGCCGTCCACGATCCAGTAGAGTGGCACCCCCTGCGACTGGTACAGGCGCCGCTTCGTGAACCGGTCCGCGCGCTTGCTCGACGGGCTGAGCACCTCCACGGCCAGCAGCAGGTGCTCCACGGATCGCCAGTCGCGACGGCGCGCCTCGGCGATGGGGATGGCGAAGATGTCCGGCTGCACGAGGGAGTGCTTGCCGAAGTACACGTCGGCCGGGGCCATGGCGACGTACACCCCCGGCTCGCGCGCCGAGTACGCCCAGAGCGCACGGAGCAGTCGTCCGGCCGCGTCCTGATGGTCGAAGTTCGGGCTCGGGGTCACCAGCAGTTCCCCGTGCACCACTTCGTAGCGGTTCCCGTCCTCCGGAAGCGCCTGCACCATCTCGACGGTCCAATACAGCGGCTCGGGCATGGCCATACGTTCGGCTCGGCTGGGGGACAAACGCAAGGGGGGCGCATCGGTTCACGATGCGCCCCCCTCCGGTTGCCCTGATAACCCGTTCATTGCGCACCGCGTCCGTCGCACGCGAGCACGATCAGCGTCACCCCGCGTACCGGATCCAGCGGATCAGCTCCACGATGTTCGGCCGCTTGCCGTACATCAGCAGCCCGACCCGATAGATGCGCGCCGAGAGCCACACCACGAGGCCGGCCGAGGCGGCGAGAATGAGCAGCGAGACCGCCACCTCCCACGCCGGCACCTCCACCATGCTCATCCGCAACGGCATGAGCATCGGCGAGGCGCTCGGCACCATCGTCATGACGCGCGCCATCGTGCCCTGCGGCGCCAGCAGCAGCGGTTGCATGAAGATCACGCTCATCACGAGGATGATCGTGACCGGCAGCGCGGCCTGCTGCGCATCTTCCTGGTTGCTGACCATCGCGCCCACGGCCGCGAACAGCGACGCGTAGAACAGGAAGCCGAAGATGTAGAACAGCAGCGTGACGGCGAGGAAGCCGAGGCCGATCGTCGGCAGCGTGATCGGCATCTCGCCCAGGCCAAAGGCCTTCATGAGCGGCACGCGCTCGATGTACAGCACCATGCCCGAGGCGATCCAGATCAGTTGCTGCGTGATCCCCACGGCGCCCGTGCCGATGACCTTGCCCGCCAGCAGGATGTCGGGGCGCACGCTGGCCACCACCACCTCGGCCACGCGCGTCGTCTTCTCCTCCATCACGCCGCGGAGGATGTTCTGGCCGTAGAGCGTGATCATCATGTACAGCAGGAACGACACGAGGTAACCGACGATCAGCGACCCGGTGCCCGAGCCCCCGCGCCCCCGGTCGTCGAGCACGTCGGCCTTCATCGACACGTTGACGCTCGTGAGTTGCGCGATCCTGGCCGGGTCGAGCCCGGCCCCCTCGAGGCGCATCGTGAGCAGGCTCGAGCGCACCGACTCGCGCAGCACCTGCATGTCGTTCATCGTCGAGGCGTTGCGCCCGGCGTACCGGGCATCCAGCACGGCCGGCGGCGCGCCGCTCAGCACGAGGTAGCCCTTGATGTCGCGGGCGACCACGGCACGGGTCGCCGTCGTCTCGGCCGCGGCCATGGCCGCCGCGTCGTTCGACACCGTCACGAGCCTGGGCTGGGCGGCGGCGTCGGCGCCCGGCAGCGAGCCAAGCTTGGTCACGATGCCCTCGCCGAGCCGCGTGCCCGTGGCATCGATCACGTGGATGTTGGCGAGCCCGGTGGACGCCTTGGTGCGCGTCGCGAGCCAGACCGGCATCACCGTGATGACCAGCATGAACACGGGACCCAGGAAGGTGCCGATCAGGAACCAGCGCGACCGCACGCGCTCCACGTACTCGCGGCGCATGACCGCCCAGAGCTTACCCATGTCCACTCATCCCGGGCTCCACGCCAGTGGCGCCCACCTTGTCGAGGAAGATGCGATGCAGCGAGGGCTGCACCAGTTCGAACCGTCGCACCAGCGCGTGCGCCTCCACCAGCCGCACGAGCAGCCGCTGGGCATCCGCGCCGGGCACCATCTCCAACTCGAAGAAGGTGTTCTGGTCGTCCACGTTCCGCACGAGCGTGCGGTCCTGCAGCACGGCCTGCACGGCAGGCTCGTTGGCATTGTCGCAGGCGACCGCCACGTAGCGCCCGGCGTGCTCGGCCTTCACTCCGGCCACCGTCCCGTCGAGCACCTTCCGCCCGCGGGCGATGATGCACACCGAGTCGCACAGGCGCTCGGCGTTGTCCATCAGGTGGGTGGAGAAGATCACCGTCTTGCCGCGCCGCTTGAGCTCGACCACGGTGTCCTTGAGCGCCTGCGCGTTGATCGGGTCGAGCCCGGAGAAGGGCTCGTCGAGGATCACCACGTCGGGGTCGTGCAGCAGGGTGCCGATGAACTGCGCCTTCTGCTGCATGCCGCGCGAGAGCTCGTCGACCTTGGCATTGCCCCAGTCCTTCTCCGCCGTCTTGAGCGACAGGCGCTCCAGCCACTCGTTGATGCGGCGGTCGGCTTCCTTCCCGCCCACCCCCTTGAGTTCGGCGAGGAACTTGAGGACATCGCGCACCTTCATCTTCTTGTAGAGGCCGCGTTCCTCGGGCAGGTAGCCCACCCGGTCCAGCACCGACTCGTCGGTGTTGGCGTGGCCGAGGATCGTGATCGAGCCCGTGTCCGGGAGGATCACGTTCAGGATCATGCGGATCGTGCTCGTCTTGCCGGCGCCGTTCGGCCCGAGAAGGCCGTACACGGTGCCCGTGGGGACCTGGAGCGACAACTCAGACACGGCGACGTGCTGGTCGTAGCGCTTGGAGATCCCGCGGATGTCGACGGCGAGGCCGTCCATGGGATGTGCGAGGGTCAGGGAGGGGAGTCGGCGCGACGTGCGCGAGCCCGGCGTCTAATATAGGGTGATGCCTGACGACGCCTCGCCCCCGTACGCGGGGCGCCCCCCGCTCGGTTTCGGACGCCACGAGTGGTCCGGCGCCTTCGGCGACATGGGCACCGACCTGCCGCTGCTGGTGGGCATGATCGTGGCGGCCAAGCTTGACGCGGCCACGGTCTTCCTGGTCTACGGCGTGCTGCAGATCGGCACCGGCGTGCTGTACCGGATGCCGATGCCGGTGCAGCCACTCAAGGCGGTGGCGGCGCTCGTCATCGCCGGCGGAATCTCGCGCGAGGTGCTGGCGGCGGGCGGGCTGACCATCGGCGTCCTCATGCTGCTGCTGGCGCTCACCGGTGGCCTCGCCTGGCTGCAGGACGCCGTGCCGCGGGTGGTGGTGCGCGGCATCCAGATCGGGCTGGGCCTCCAACTTGGCCGGCTCGCACTGGAGAAGTTCGTGCCGCAGGACGGGGTGGGAGGCTTCGCGCTGGCGGCCGTCGCGCTCACCATCGTGTTGGCAGTGCGCAGTCGCCCCACGCTGCCGGCCGGACTGCTGGTGCTGCCGCTCGGTTTTGCCTGGGCGGCGTGGCGCTGGGGCACGGGACCGACGCTCGGTTTCGCGCCGCCGACCGCTGGTCCCTCCTTTGCGGCGATCACCACGTCCGCCACCCTCCTCGACGGCTTCCTGGTCCTCGCCATGCCGCAGATCGCGCTGTCCCTCGGCAACTCGGTGCTGGCCACGCGGCAGCTCGCCATGGACCTGTTTCCGGGTCGCGCCGCCATTCCGCTCCGTCGCATCGGCGTCACCTATGCCGCGATGAACCTCGTCTCCGCTCCGCTCGGCGGCATTCCCGTGTGCCACGGATCGGGCGGGATGGCGGGGCACTACGCGTTCGGCGCGCGCAGCGGCGGCAGCGTCGTGATCTACGGCGGCTTCTGGCTGCTCGCCGCGCTCCTCGCGAGCGCCGATGCGCGCGCCCTGCTGGCACTCTTCCCGGGCCCGATCCTCGGCGTGCTCCTGGTGGTCGAGGCGGTGACGTTGCTCGCGCTCGTGCGCGAAGTGAGCGGCGACGCGAAGAGCCTGAGCCTCGCCCTGCTGCTGGGCCTGATCGCGCCGAGCGTGCCCTACGGGTATGCCGTGGCGCTGGTGGGGGGCACGATCGCGGCGCGACTGTGGCTGCGCCCTGCGACTCGGCCGGCGCCCTAACGTCCCCTCGGTGCCACGCGTAACGTCCGGCACGCCATTCACCTCCCGATTCCGCGCCCTCGACTCCGTGCTCGCCTCCATGATGCCCCGCTCCCTCGCGCGTGCCGCCGCCCTCGCTGGCGCCCTCGTGTCGTTCGCCACCATGTCGGGTGCGCAGGTCGCCGACCCCGCGCTCACGAAGGCCCTCGAGCGCGTCAAGGCCGACAACGCCTGGACGCTCGACCAGCAGCAGTCCATCTGCCAGATCCCCGCGCCGCCCTTCAAGGAGCAGGCGCGCGGCCTCGAGATGAAGCGCCGGTTCGAGGCGCTCGGCTACACCAACG
>JANLSF010000599.1:0-2066 GCA_031362285.1 Gemmatimonadota bacterium
CGTGATCGCTTCGTGTCCCGCGACCCGTTTCGGCTCGCGCCTGCGGTTCAGGCAACGCCGGCCGCGCTTCTCGCCCGGCCGAGTCTGCCTGTGCTAGGACTTGGAGGAACGATGCACCTCAGCGGCCAGTGGATGGCGGTATTGGTCGGGGTGCCGGGGATGGAGGGAGGCACTCTCGTGCTGGCCGGAGAAGAGGTCGGGGGAGTCCGGGTCGTGCGCGTGCATCGGGACAGCGCTGTCGTGAGGGTGATGGACTCCACGCTCACACTGCAGTTGCGCACGCCGTGGGCACCATGAGCACTTCACTCTTTCGCGCTCTACTCCTCTCGCTGGGCGTGGCGAGCTCCCTCATCGCGCAGCAGGGCACGGTCACCTCGAGTCGGGATTCCGTCGCCCGCGGCCTTCCGGTCATGGAGCGCGGCGACAGTGTGACCGCCCGCTTGATCGATGTCGACGTCCGCGTTGCCATACAGGCGTTGGCGCGCTACTTCGACCGCCCCATCATTTTCGGCGCTATCCCGCCGACGCGCGTCTCGATCGAGATGCCGCGTCCAATGGCGCGCGCAGACGTCTCGCGCTTTGTGCGGGGCTTGGTGGAGGCACAGGGACTCGACTGGGTTGATGACACCACGGCCGGGTTCTACCGCGTCCGGGCACGCGAACCGCGCCCACAACCAGCGGCGCCGTTCGGCGCGTTGCCGCAGGGCGCCCCCGGTGCGCTTGAGCTGGCCATTCTTCACCTGAAGCACGCCAAGGCGGCGGACGTTGCGGCCACGGTGAACTTGCTGTACGGGAAGGGGAGCGCGCTCGGCGAGGCCGCCGCTCGCGAGAGCGGCGCGGGGCGAACGCTCTCGCAAGAGCTCGCGCAGAACGTGATTCCCGCAGTGGGGCCTCCGGGCGCGCCGGGAAGCGCGTCAGGGGTGGTCGCGCACGCGCGTCCGGGAGTCCTCTCAGGCGATGTGACGATCGTTCCCGACCGGGGCACGAACACCCTGCTTGTGCGCGCTACGCGGCTGGACTTCGAGATCATCCGGGACTTGGTGAAGGAAATCGACATCAGGCCCCTCCAAGTGCTGATCGAGGTGGTGATCGCGGAAATCAGTCGGAGCAGTTCGTTCCAGTTTGGGGTCGGCGCCACGGTTCCGCAGAGCGCGGTGAACAGTTCCGCGACGTTGAGCGCAGGGGGCCAGACGACAGGGTTGGGTCTTGGTGACTTCGTTCTGCGCGTGATGAACGTGGGGGGCGGCATCGACTTTGACGCCACCCTGCGTGCGTCGGCGGCGCGCGGCGAAGCGCGGATCCTGTCCCGGCCCGTGTTGATCGCCTCCAACAATGAGGCGGCCTCCATTCTGGTGGGGAGCCAGCGCCCCTTCGTGCAGGTCGAGCGCGCCCTCCCGACGGAATCCTCGGCGCGCGATCAGGTAGTCCAGTACAAGGAAGTCGGGACGCGGTTGTCGATCCGTCCGACCATCAGTGCGGATTGGTACGTGGCGCTGAGCGTCACGCAGGAGGTGAGCAGTGCGACGGCTGAACAACAATTCAACGCTCCCATCATTTCGACACGAAGCGTGCAGACGACGCTGATGGTGCGCGACTCTCAAACCATCGTCCTCGGCGGACTGGCGGATCGTTCGCGCGAGTCGACCCAGGGCGGCATCCCCATCCTGTCGAGGATTCCTTTGCTTGGAGGGCTCTTTGGACGTTCGACGCGGCAAGGAAGCGATACCGAATTCTTCCTGTTCCTCACGCCGCGCATCATTCGCTCCGACGCAGAAGCCGACGCGTTGACCAAGCCGATCAAGACCAAGTCGGATCTGGGGGCACCGTGACCCTCGAGCGCACGGTGGAGCGCCTGCTGATTGGCACCTCGCTTGCCATGCGGCAGCTCCGGCACGAGGTCATGACGTTCGCTCCGCACAACATGGCGGTGTTGATCGAGGGACCGACGGGGTCGGGGAAGGAACTCGTCGCTCAAGCGCTTCACGTGACGAGCCGACGCATGGGATCGCTCGTGTCTGTCAACGTGTGCGCCATTCCGCCGGAGACGTTCGAGAGCGAGCTCTTCG
>JANLSF010000616.1:0-3757 GCA_031362285.1 Gemmatimonadota bacterium
AGCGCCGGCCGCGACATGGCGCCCACTTTCTGCAGCCGCGACTTCCCGGTGCCGCATCATGTCGTGTCACGATATTCACCGGCGATCGGCCTCCAGGTCGCCCGGCACCTCGCCTTCTCCGACCTGCCGCTGGCCGTGTCACGGTACGAGTCCGCCCCGCTGCGCGAGACCGTCACGCGGTTGATGGCCAGCGAGCGCTACGATGCCGTGGTCTGCGACTTTGCCGCGAGCGGTGTCAACATGCCCACCCTCGACGGCGCCGTGCTGTTTCAGCACAACGTCGAGACGACGATCTTCGAGCGGCATGCCGCCCACGGCAGCACCCCCCTGCATCGCTGGTTCTTTGGCGTCCAGGCCGATCGCATGCGACGCTACGAGGCGCGCGTCTGTCGCGAGAGTGCGCACGTCATCGCCGTGTCACCGATCGATGCCGAGCGCATGCGCACGATGTTCGGGATCAGTCACGTCTCCGACGTCGCGACGGGTGTCGACGTGGAGTCGCTTCGCCAGGAGGGGCCACGCACCACCGACACGGACTTCGTGTTCGTCGGCTCCATGGACTGGATGCCGAACATCGAGGGCATGCTCTGGTTTGCGGAGGAGATCCTGCCGCTGATGCGCCGCGTGAAGCCGGACTGCACCGTGAAAATCGTCGGCCGTCGCCCGGATGCCCGCCTCGTTGCGCTGGGCGCGGCTGATCCGCGGATCGTGGTCACCGGCACGGTGGACGACGTCCGCCCGCACCTCTGGGGGTCGCGCGTGTCGATCCTGCCGCTCCGGATCGGCGGCGGCACGCGTATGAAGGTCTACGAGGCGATGGCGGCCGGCGTCCCCATGGTCTCGACCTCGGTCGGGATGGAGGGGCTGGCCTGTGTGCCGGGGCGCGACATCATCATCGGCGACACCCCGGGAGACTTCGCGGCCGCCTGCCTCGCGCTCCTGGATGACCCCGCACGCGGCACCGCGATCGCCGCCAGTGCCTACGACCTCGTCAGCCGAGAGTGCTCACACGATGCCGTGGCTCGGCGATTCGAGGCGGTGCTGAGCGATGTGGCGGCGCGCCGGCGCTGAGCGGCACATGTCGTGGGCACGTTACTGAGCGGATCTTGCGATCGCGTTATCTGCTGACCGCACGGTCGGGCACGGCACGCAGCCGCGCGAAGGGCCAGCCATCACGCAGCAGCGGCATCCAGTGCGTGCGCTGTCACATGCACGAACGCAGCGACGATCCATGGGATCGCCGCTGCGCCGGTCTCATCGGTCACCTTCAGTTGATGCGGTGCGTGGGGATAGGACAAGGATACCTCGTTGACGGAGGCAAAGAAAAAGGGGATAGGAATTTCAATCGGGGCGGGGACGATCGCGGGCGGCCCGTCCGCTACGGCGGGCGCCGCCTTGTCCCGCATGCCACGGGGGCGGTTGGCATACCAGCCATAATACCGCGTCGTGACATGCCCTTTGTCGGGGATATGGACCAACACCCGCGCCAGAAACTCCAGCGGGTCGGCGGTCTCGGTGCCCGCCGTCGGGCCGTCCGCCTTGTCGGACCGGTACGTCACCGCCTTCGCGGCTCGGTCGTACGTCAAGCGCTCCAGCGCGACCGGATTCCGCGCACAGTACCTGGCGAGTCGGGTGGCGAACGCGCGATCGTCCTCGGGCACCCACACGGCGGTGTGGACGTGGAACCCCGAGTGCGGCCAGGTGAGCATGCCGGCGGCCTGCTCCTCGTCAAACAGCTCGAGGCGCACGAAGAGCCGGAGTACGGCGCGGCGGAACGCCTCGGTCAAGCGCGCCGTGTCGTGGGCGGGCCATGAGACGAAGGTGCCATCCAGCCGGAAGCCGCCGTCGGTCACGAGGAGGTGCAGGTGCGGATGCCAGTTCGCACGGGAGCCGTGCGTCTGCAGGCACGCGACGATCCCCACGGCGAGGTCGCGCTCGCCGGTCAGTGTGCGAATGGCGGCGGTCACGGTGCGGGCGGCGACGCGGGCGATCTCGCCGAGCAGGCGGCGGCGGTACAGACAGTAGGCGCGGAGCCGCTTGGGGATGGTGAGCACCACTTGGCGGTGCGGCACCGGCGCGAGCAGTGTCGTGTCCAGCCACTGCGTCCAGATCGCCAACCGCTTGGCGTGACAGCTGGGGCAGAAGTAGCGGCACTTGCACGAGAACGCGAGCAGATACTCGTGCGTGCACGCGTCGCACCGGATGCGCGCGAATCCGTGGTCGAGCACGCCGCATTCGAGGAACTTGTCGGCCACCTGCGCGACCACGGGGCGCCACGGGCCGTACTCGCGTGCGAAGCGCTCGTCGTAGACCGTCTGCAGGCGATGCAGATGGTCCGATACCAACCGAAAGAGAGGCGACGCCTGGGGACGTCGGGGCTTGTAGACGCCGCGCGCCACCGAGGCCGCGTCGGGCATGCGCGCTCCGGGACCGAGGAGCGCCGAGCATACGTCCGACTCGGCTGCTGACCGTCACCGTTCCGTTGCGCGATGGGCTGTTTCGACGCAATGTCCACGTGGTGCCGGCCTAACGGTGCTTGCTGTTGCCGCGCGGACCGACCATCCGCGCAGGGTGGAGCATCGTGCGGTCCGCTCGCAACAGAAGCTGGCGTTAGACCGACGCGGAGAGGAGTCCATGGACCGAGTGCTTCGAGGGATTGCGTTGCTCTTGCTCTCGGCCACAACAAGCGGCTGCGAGCCGGATCTGTCGCGCCGAGTCGCCGCAACGCCGGAAACGGCGCGACCGGCGCGGAGTTTGAGCCCTGAGGACGTGCGGCGCACATGCACCGAGCTCCGATCGTTCTTCGACGCTTCCGCGGCCGGACTCTCCCGCGCCAAGCAGCTAGGAGGCTACACCGCTCTCCGTGCATGGGTGGACACAACCTTGGCGGATTCGAGTGAGTTCTTCATGAAGGGGACGGGCGCTTGGATTAAGTACTCGCCTGCGGATATCGCCGCGCCCTCCTCGCCAGAGGACACGGCGCGTGATGCGCGTTTCGAGTATCGCTACGTCTCGGTGTCGGTTGGCCTCGCGTCCGATCGCGAGGCGCTCTTTGTACTGCGCTTCGTGGAATTCACGACCGAGGACTACGTGCAGCGCGCAGGAAGGCGTCCGTACGTTTCGGCGAAAGCGGGACGTGTCGTGCGCCTGCCGCAGGGTTGGCGCATTCTTCAGCAGGTCAGCATGTCCGACCACACTGGCCTCTCCGACGGCCTCTCCGACTCCGCACTTCGCGCGCGTACGACGGACTGGGAGTGTCGATAGGCACGTCCCGAGCGCGGTCTAACGAACGTTGGGTCTCCATCAACGTCGTGAGGATGCCATGCGCCGGAGCCTGATGGTTGTCATCGTGGATACGACGCTGGCTTGCCGGACAGGCCAGCCAGCCTCCCCGCCGCCAAGCGCAGTGGTTCAGACATCGGCAACGTCGAAGATCGACGGCCCTGATGACACCGCCACGGCCATTCGTTCCGCCAACGAGCGGATCGTGGAGGAAGTGCGCCGGTCAATTGCCGGGCACGAATCAGAGCCAGCCGGTCAGGTGTTCACGGACGTCCGTCGTCTCAAAGATGTTCCCGCGAGCACGTTGCTCGACATCATGAGCGTGGGCTACGCCAACGCGCTTGGTGTCAGGTGCGCGCACTGCCACGACCTCGCGGATTGCTCGAGTGACGCGAAGCGCCCGAAGCGGGCCGCACGCGAAATGCAGGCCATGCACAGGGGAGTCAACACGCAGCTGAGCGCGATGGAGCACCTC
>JANLSF010000720.1:0-1743 GCA_031362285.1 Gemmatimonadota bacterium
GCCAACCACGGCTCGTACTACTTCGACTGGACGACCTGGGACGAGGCGGCCTGGCGGAGCTTCTACCGCGTCTGGATGGACCTGCTCAACGACTACAAGAACATGGGCGGCCGCGTCACGGTCAGCTCGGACGCGGGGTACATCTACAACACCTTCGGCTTCTCCACCATCGAGGAGATGGAGCTGCTGCAGGAGGCGGGCTTCCATCCGCTCGAGGTGATCCGCGGCGCCACGATGCACGCCGCGCAGACGCTGTTCGAGCCCAGGGGCAAGCCCATCGAGTTCGGCGTGGTGCGTCCCGGGCTGCTCGCCGATCTGGTGATCACCCCTGAAAACCCGGTGGCCAACCTCAAGATGCTCTACGGCACCGGCGCCATTCGCCTGAACGACAAGACCGGCAAGGCGGAGCGCGTGGGCGGCATCAAGTACACGATCAAGGACGGCATCATCTACGACGCGCGGAAGCTGCTGGAGGACGTGGCGCGAATGGTGGCGAAGCAGAAGGCGGAGCGGGGGATCACGACGTTGCCGCGGGTGGAGTTTGGCGCGGAGCGGCCGTAGGGGTTGCGTCGAATATAACATATGTTATACTTGAGTCTGGGGTCGCCTTGGCCCCTCGGTAGCCCCGACAGACGTCCCTCTCGCCGGCGGACTCCCCCATGGTGCAGACCATCACGCTCAAGAAGATCGGCGGCTCGGTGGGCGCGATCCTGCCGAAGGACATGCTCGACCGTCAGCACTTCCAGGCGGACGATGAGGTCTTCGTCGTCGAGACGCCGCAGGGCATTCTGCTGACCGCCGTGGACCCGGCGACGACGGAAGCCCTGGCGGCGTACGTCCTGCTGGCCAAGGAAAACCGGGCCGCCATGGCCGCGCTGGCGAAGCTGTAACGCATGGAGCCACGTTGGCTCACCCGGCAGATCGTGGACCTGATCCACAATGGGCAACTGCAAGACCATGGCGGCAACGTCGGCGTCCTGAACGACGGGAGCATCGAATCGGCGATTGCTCGTGCGCGGAACCGCTTTGCGTACGAGCAGGCGTCATTGTTCGATTGCGCCGCGGCCTACGTGTTCGGACTTGCCAGGAATCACGGCTATCAGGACGCGAACAAGCGGACCGCGTACATGGCGGGTATCACCTTCCTGTACGTGAACGGCTGGCATTTGCAGGCGCCTGACGACGAGAAGCTCCTGCTCATGGTGGATGTGGCGAACGGCACGCGACCGGAGCCGGAGATCGCGGCGTGGCTCGAGCGGCATGCGACTGCGCGCGAGTAGTACGTGGCACCGAGATGGTCACCATGCACGACTCACCCCTGCCCCCACCCATGTCGCTCGCCTCGGCGTCCTCGATGCGTCGCATTGCGCTGATTCCGCTCCTCGTGGTCCTTGGCTGCAGTTCGGGAGCCCCAGGCTCGGCAGCGTCCCCGCCCGCGGTCGTCGCCAACGACAATCGCACCCCCGCTGGCACGCTGCAGGACGGCGTCCTCACGCTCGAACTCGACGTGGTGGTGGCGCGCTGGCGACCCGAGGCGGCCGACGGACCGTACGTGGACGTGCCGACGTTCGCCGAGCGGGGGAAGGCACCCATGATCCCGGCCCCGCTGGTGCGCGTGCCGGTGGGCACGCGCGTACGCATCGTGGTGCACAACAGGCTCGCCGACAGCACGATCGGACTGTGGGGCATGGGAGTCGCGGCCGCGCATGACACGATCACCGTTCCGGTCAGGCCCGGCGCAAT
>JANLSF010000741.1:0-2165 GCA_031362285.1 Gemmatimonadota bacterium
TGGGGGCGATTCGGTTCGTGTTGCACGTGCAGGGTGCGACGCTCGATCCGGCGTCTGACGGCTGGGCCCTCGCCGACGCGCACTACGCCGACGCGGTGGGCGCGGCCATCCGCCTGGCCGACCACCGCGGGCTCACCGCGGAGCGCGCGAGCGCGAACGACGCCTTTCGCTCGCGCTGGCTGGCCGCGCTCGACAGCGCCCTCGCGCGCGGCGACCTCGACGCGGATGCGCGCCGGCAGGTGCTGGTACGCGCGGCCCGCGTGCGCGGCCGGCGCGAGTCGCTCGCCGCCGCCGCCCCGTACGTCGCGCAACTCGCGCGCGACTACCCGCGCGACCATGACACCCAGGTGACCGTTGCCGCATACGGCGCCACGGGCCCGGTCCGCATCGGCGCGCGCGCCCCCGACTTCCGCGTGCGCTCGCTCGACGGCCGCTCGGTGATCACGCGCGATTCACTCGCCGGCCTCGTGGTGCTGATCGACGCATGGGCCACCTGGTGCGGCCCGTGCCTGGCCGAGATGCCGGTGATCGCGCAGGCGTGGCGCCGCCACCACGGGCGCGGCTTCGAGGTGCTCTCGGTGTCGATGGACACGCACGCCGGCCTCGTGGCCCGCTTCCGCGCCACGCGGCACCCCATGCCGTGGCGCCACGGCTTTGCCACGGTCCTCGACGACCTGCCGGTCATCTTCGGCATCAAGCAGGTGCCGCGCGCCGTGCTGCTCGGACGCGACGGCACCGTGCTCGCGATGGACGACGAGCTGCGGGGCGACGGACTCGACGAGGCCGTGCGCGCGGCCCTCGCGCGCCCCCGCTAGAAGCGGATCGACAGCAGCGCGTGTCGCCCCGGCACCCCGCCGGCCGCCATCAGGGCACTCGTCACGTCGAACTGCACCGCGTCGTCGCCCTCGCCCCGCGCCACGCGCGTGGCACGCGACGCCGGGCGCGCACGCATCGTGCCGGGCGCGAAGTCGGAGAGCTGCGTGACTCCCCACGCGCCCAGCAACCCGCCGACGGTCGCGGCGCCGAACAGCACGCCGGGGTCGCGCTGGTCGCCGAGCCAGAACGGCGTGGTCATCACCGCCGCGCCGGCGAGCGTGCCGAGGTTCAGGATCCACCCCTGCCGCGGCGTCATGTCCCAGCGACGCACGAAGAACCAGTCTCCCGCAAAGAGCCCCGCCGCGAGGCCCGCCGTGGTGAGCGCCGCAGCCGACGTCACCGACGCCGACGACGACGTGGGGCGCGCAATCGTGAGCCCGGCCAGCATCCCGATGATGCCCGGCGATGCCAGTCCGGTGAGATCGCCCGAGGTCACGGTGTACGCCACGCGCGACGCATAGTTGTAGCCGATGATCGATCCCGTGCCGAGGCCGGCCAGCACGAAGGCGCCGAGCAACCGCGCGTCCCCCTTGGCACTCTCCCCCTTGGTGGCGGCCAGCAGTCCGGAGGCGAACAGCAGTCCTGACCCCGCGCCGAAGGTGATCCCCTCCGCTTCCGCGTCGGTCATGGTCCGACCCATCACGGTTCCCGACAGCGCGCCGGCAAAGGCACCTGCGAGCGCGAAGCCCAGCGTCCCCTTGTCCTGGACCAGCGACTTGTGGATGTCACCGAGCCCGAGCACGTAGCCCAGGCTGGCGCCGGCCATGGCGCCGCCCACGGCCATTCCGGTGGACAGGCGCGCCTGCGCCGTGGTGAACTTCCCTTCGCGCGACGGCTTGACGACGGCGAAGTAGGTGGCGGCCACCGTGGCCATGTACGTGGCGATCGCGGCCGGCCCGTTCTCCACGAGGGCGGCCGTGAGCGGGCCGTAGAGCACGGCCCCCAGCACGAGCTGGTTCCGCGCAAAGTCGCCGCCGTCGGGCTTGGACGGCTCCTCGGCGCGGTAGGCGTAGGTGGAGGGTGCAGCCGGAACGGCCGCTGCGTTCGCGGTTCCCGTTGCGGCGCCCACCGCGGGTGATGCGGTTGATGCGGGCGATGCGGGCGATGCGGGCGACGCTGGCGCAGCGGCGGCGCCACCCGAGAGCACCCCCACGCGCGTCTCCACCTCGAGCCGCAGCGACTCGAACTGCTCGGCGTCGAGCGGCAGGCGCTCGGTCGTGCCATCGGCTTGGCTGACCACGAGCGCGTACGACTCGCGCTCACCCTTCAACACGCGCACTTCGCGGTAG
>JANLSF010000840.1:0-3334 GCA_031362285.1 Gemmatimonadota bacterium
TGCGCCGCGGTCCCGCGGGTGGAGTCGGCGAGTTCCTTCTTGATCGCCCCAAGCTGCGTGTGCACCTGCTTGGCCGCCGCCACGGCATCGCTCACGCGCCCGTTGAGCCGGTGCACTTCCTTCATCAGGTCGAAGTTCGCCTGCCGTTCCGCCACCGTGATCTGCGACTGCGGGTCGGAGCGCACGACGACGTCGGTCGAACCGATCTTCTTCCCGTTCACGAACACCGACGCCACGTAGGTCCCCGGCAGCACGTACGGTCCCTCGCGCCCGGTTCCTCCGCCAAACGGGTTTTCCGTGGCGCCGCCGGCCTTGGGCTCCGGCAACGGCTCCACGCGCAGGTCCCACGCCACGAGGTTCATGCCGAGCACGGGCCGCTTTGCCTTGGCCGTGTCCCCCTTCACCTGGCGGATCACCGCGCCCGAGGCGTCGGCGATCTCCACCCGCACGCTGTCCGGCTTGACCTTGGTGAGGTAGGCCATGGTCGCTGCCATCGGCGGATTCTCGCCGAGGAAGAGCATGTCGCCCTGGAACAGGCGCTCCTGGTCCGTGGCCGGCAGGCGCAGCGTCGCGCCGGGATTGCCGAACACCCACCCCGCCTGCGCCTGTGCCGCGTTCCAGGTCTGGAGCGGCGTCATGTCGTCGAGAATCCAGATGGCGCGGCCGTGCGTCGCGAGGATCATCGCGTTGTCCCGGGCGTGCTGCGTGATCTCGTAGACGGGGACCGTGGGCAGGTTGGCCCGCACGCGCGTCCACCCCTTGCCGCGGTCCTGGCTCACCCAGAGCCCCGTCTCGGTGCCCGCGTAGAGCACATCGGGGTTCTTCTGGTCCTCGCTCACCGTGCGGATCACTTCCCCCTTGGGGAAGGCGCCGGCGATCGATCGGAAGGTCGCGCCGAAGTCGGTGGTCACGTACAGGTAGGTGCCGTAGTCGCCGGTGCGGTGCGAGTCGAAGGCGATGTACGCCGTCCCCTCGTCGGCGCGCGACGGTTCCACCTTGGACACGTAGGCGAATCGCGGCGCCCCCGGGATCTTCGGGGTCACGTTGGTCCACGTGGCGCCGCCGTCCTTCGTCACGTGCACCAGCCCGTCATCCGACCCGGTCCAGATGAGTCCCGCCTTGCGCGGCGACTCGGCGATCGAGAACAGGGCGCCGTACTGCTCGACGCCGTCATTCTTGGCGATGGTGATGTCCTTCCCCTTGACCCCCATCAGAGAGACCGTGTCGCGATCGAGCGCCATCGTGAGGTCGCCGCTCACGGCCGTCCACGTCTGCCCGCGGTCGGTGGACTTGAACAGCTTGTTCGCGCCCACGTAGATCGTCGCCGGGTCGGTGCGCGACATCATCATCGGCGTGTCCCAGTTCCACCGGTACACCTTCTCGTTGGCCGGCGCCTCGGGGCGAATGCTCTTGGCATCGAGGGTGACGCGGTCAATCCGGTTCATGAAGCCGTCCTGCGACTCCGAGAACACGATCCGGTGGTTCGTGGGGTCAATGAGGCTGACGAAGCCGTCGCCCCCCTGCACGGTCTCCCAGCTGTCGTTGCCGATGCCGTACTGCGACCGCGTCGCGCTCGGCCCGCACCAGGCATAATTGTCCTGCAGCCCGCCGCACACGTGGTAGGGCACCTGCATGTCGTAGCCCACGTGGTAGAACTGCCCCACGGGGAGGTGCGACAGCCACATCCACTTCTTCCCCTTGTCGTACGTGATGCCCACGCCGCCGTCGCCGCCGACCATCATGTGGTCGGGGTTCTTCGGGTTGATCCACATCGCGTGGAAGTCCACGTGGATCGTGCGGGCGCCGTCGGAGCGGAACGTCTTGCCGCCGTCGTCGCTCACCTGGAGCGGGGTGACGGGGGAGTAGACGCGGAGGTCGTTCTCGGGGTCCACGCGAATGATGCCGAAGTACATCGGGCGCATGTTGGTGCCCCCCATCTTCGTCCAGCTCTGGCCCGCATCGTCGCTGCGGTACACGCCGCCCTGCTTGGGGTGCTCGACGCGCGCGTAGAGGATGCTCGTGTTGCGGCGGAAGATGTCGAGGCCGATGCGCCCGAGCGCCCCCTCGGGGAGCCCCTTGATGAGGCGCGTCCAGCTGCGCCCCGCGTCGGTGGACTTCCAGAGGGCGCTCGCCGGACCGCCGCCGTTCATCCCCCAGCTCGAGCGCCGGCGCTGGTAGGTGGCCGCGTAGAGCGTCTTGTTGTTCGTGGGGTCCATGACGAGCGCCGTGCCCCCCGCGTCGGGGCCGGCATCGAGCACGAGGGTCCAGGTGACGCCGCCGTCGGTGCTCTTGTAGATGCCGCGCTCACCGCCCGACTTCCAGAGGTCGCCCAGGGCGGCCACGTACACCACGTCGTGGTCCACGGGGTCGATGACGATGCGCGCGACCTGCTTCGAGTCGCGGAGCCCCATGTGCGTCCAGCTCTTGCCGCCGTCGGTGGACTTGTGCACGCCGTCGCCCCAGCTGGAGCTCTGGCGGTTGTTGTTCTCGCCCGTGCCGATCCAGACGAGGTTGGGGTCGTCGGCCGGGATGGTCACCGCGCCGACAGATGAGGTGCCGGCCGAGTCGAACACGGGGACGAGCGAGACGCCGTTGTTGACCGTCTTCCAGAGGCCGCCCGTGGCGGCGGCGATGTAGAAGATGCGCGGGTCGCGCTCGGAGACGGCGATGTCGTCAACGCGGCCCGACATCGTCGCGGGGCCGATCGAGCGGAAGTGCAGGCGATCGAACGGGCCGCCGGGAGGCGCGCTGTCGGGCTTCGCCACGGCGGGGGCGGCGGCCGGCTTGGCGGTGCGCGCGGCGCCCTGGGCGTTGGCCACGGGGGCGAGGGCAGCGGCGAGGGCCACGGCGATGCCGATCAGGACGGAGGCGGTGCCGAGGCGACTCGCGAACTCGGCGCAACGGGGCAGGTGGGAGGCGCGCATGACGGGCTTCTCGGGGGGACGGGCGGTGAGGGACGAGCCCCGCGGTGGATGGCTCGGCCGGCGTCGCTGGTGAGGGGTCGCCTGCGTGCGGCGACGCCGGATGATAGCGCCGATGGCGGTCGGCTGTCAGGGCCTGAGTGGCCAGCGGGACGATGGAGCGGAGGAGGTACATTGGGATGCCGTCACGCGCACACGCACGCGCACACGCACGCGCACACGCACGCACACACGCCGGAGCCGCCGATGCCGACTCGTACGCGATTGATCGACGTCAGCCATACCGTCGAGCACGGGATGGTGACGTACAAGGGCTTCCCCACGCCGATCATCTGCGATTGGAGGAGCCGGGAGGAGTCACGCTCCATCTACGACGGCGCCGAGTTCCAGATCGGCAAGGTCGAGATGATCGC
>JANLSF010000877.1:0-6267 GCA_031362285.1 Gemmatimonadota bacterium
CGCGCCGCGCGCCACGGCGAGCCGGATCCGCCTCGCCGCGGGGCGCACGCGCGTCACGAGCCCGCCACCGCAAGCCGTTCCACGATCATCGGGACCGGGATCGCGCCCATCGCGAGGATGGCCTGATGCAGGCCCGGCAGGTCGAAGGCCTCGCCATCCCGGCGGGCGCGCTCGAGGCGGAGCCGGTGCAGTCCGTCCAGCCCAAGCCAGTACATGATCGCCGCTCCGGGGAACATGGAGTTCTTCACGGCCTCGTTCCGCGCCGCCACATCGCCCATCCCCACCTCGAGGGCATAGAACCGTGCGACGTCGTCCAGGGAACGTTGGCCGCGGTGCAACTCGATGTCCATCAGCGCCCGGCCCAGCAACCGCACCCTCGTGTGCTGCTCCGCCACGCGTTCGGCCGGCGTCAGGAAGCCGGCCTCCTCCAGCAGGTCGGTGGCGTAGCACGCCCACCCCTCGGCGAGCGAGCCGCCCACGAACATGGCAATGCGACTCGCCCCGTCCACGGCCGACACGCGCCCCACGCGCGACGCCGATCGGGCGGCATACCAGTTCTGGACGTGGTGGCCGAGCGCCGCATGGTGGACCACGTGATTGAGCTTGATCTGCGCGCGCGTCATGGCGGGACTGACGTGAGCCACCCCGGCGGGGTCCACCGCGAGGGGCGCCACCTCGTGCACGTGCTCGACCGGCGCCGCGAGCGGGGGCGGACACCGATACGGCAGGTAGTAGAGGTACGGCGCGGCCGCCCGCGCCCATGGCGCCGTGGCGGCGAAGCGGAGCGGCGATTCCGGCCACTGCACGAAGGACGCGGCCTCCGCCGTGCGCCGGCACGCGTGCCAGCACTGGTCGAGCGTGTCGAGATACTCGTCGGCACTCGGGAGATCGGTGGCCAGGCGCGCCTCCACTTCGGGCCATCCACCCGGAGCCAAGGCACCCGCCATCCCCGCCAGCTTGCTCCGCGCCGCAGCCAGCTGCTCCGAGACCTGCCGGTGCCAGTCGTCCAGCGAGTGCGGCGACCAATGGCCCCGGGTGACCAGCAACGCCAGCAGCGAGGCGCCGGCCGCCACGCGCGCATCGGCATCCACGGGAGCCTGCTCGAGCCACGCCGCATACTCCGCGATGGCGCCGACCGCACCGGGCACGGCCGCCCGTGCCGCGCGCGTGGCGGGGCCATCGGAGTCTCCGAGCCAGAGCGGGAGCCCGTCACGCAGCAGGATCGTGGCCCCGGTACACTCACGCCGCGCACGGTCGCGCCACGACGTCGGCATGGCCCGCGTGATCGACGCGCGGGCGCCGGACAGGAACGCCGGCATCGCGACGAGGCGCCGGGCAACGGCGTCCTGACGGCCCTCCATCGGGAGATCACGGCGCAGCATCAGCGACACCAGGCCGAAGGCCGCCTCGCCGATCGCCAAGGCGGGATTCCCCCGGTGAAAGTGCGTGCCGTTCCGCTCCGCCAGCTCGATCTCCAGCGTCACGTCGGCGAGGCGCAGGTCGACCAGCGGGGCCGAGGCGGGCCAGGGCAGGGCCGACAGCGACGCCTCGGCCCGGGCGAGATGTGGCGCGAGGGCGCGACGCTCCGCCTCGATCGCGTTGACGCTCAGCTCCAGCCCGGCGGGGCTCCAGTCCGGGTACCGGGAGTCGTTCCCCTCGGCCCCCGCAAAGGTGGCGGTGACCGGATGACGTTGCCAGAAGTGCCTGAGGAAGTGCGCGACTACGTCGGGAGCCTCGGCCCGGGCCATGTCCGTCACGCCTTGGCCCCGCCCAACGGGAGATCCACCCACCGCCTCTCGCGGTACGACAGCTCGACCGCATTGATCACTTCCTGCACCCGGGCGCCATCCTCGAAGTCGCCCTCGTTCGGCGCCGCCGGGTCCAGTAGTTCCGAAATCAGGCTCGCCGTGAGGTTGGCGTAGAACAGCGTGCGCCACGCCTCGCGCGGCGTGCCGCCGGGCGGATAGAACTGCGGCGGCACCTCGACCGGACGGAATTCGACCTGGTCGGCGGTGGCCGCCGTCAGCCGCTCGCAGATCCCCTCCTCCTCGACGAGCCGGCAGATGAGGGCCCCCTTGGACCCGTACACCCGCGCCTCGATGCCGGGGTAGTTGCCCACGGTCACGAAGCTGGTCTGCACCGAGCCGAGCGCCCCGTTGGCGAACTCCCCGATGAAGACGTCGCCGTCGTCGATGTTCATGCGCATCATGCGCCCCGTCTGCCGGACCATCCGTTCGGCGATGAAGTTGCGCATCGTGCCGACCACGCGATCGTAGTGGGCGCCCACGCACCAGTGACCGATGTCGATGATCGGTGCCCCGTACCCCTCCAGTGACGACACCTGCAACACCGACTGGTCGGCATCCGGATCGACCTGACGGAGCGGGTTGAGTGGATCGAGCCACTGGGAGTTCTGCTCGTAGCCGTTGAAGATGAACGGCGTCCCGATGAAGCCCTCGTCGATCAGGTGCTTCATGTAGCGCATCGCCGGGGCGTAGCGGAAGGTGAACCCGAGCTTGGTCCGCAATCCCTTGCTCCGCGCGATCATGGCGGCGCGGCGCGTCTCGCGAAAGTCGAACGCCACCGGCTTCTCGCACAGCACGTGCTTGTTGGCGGCCAGCGCCGCCATGGCCAGCACGAAATGCGTCGCGCTGGGGGTGCAGACGTCCACCAGGTCAATGTCGTCGCGCGCGAGCAACTCCTGATGCGAGCCGTACACCGACGGAATGCCGAACTCGGTGGCCGTCGCGGCCGCCAGCGCCCGATCGGGGTCGGCAATCGCCACCACCTCGCACCGCGCGTCGCGGAGGAAGCCGGGAATGTGCGCGAGGCGCGCCCACGCGCCGGCGCCGAGGACACCCACCTTCACTCGGCGGGATGGATCGATGGGTCGAGCGCTGGTTGTGATCACGGGGCGCAAAGGTACGAAGCGGTACCGCTGCCGGCCACTCACCCGTTGCGTTGGAGGCGGCAATTCGAGAGGATTGGAGTCCGGTCGCGGGCGGCCGGAAATGGCCCGGATGGCGGAACCGGCAGACGCAGGGGACTCAAAATCCCCCGAGGGCAACCTCTTGTGGGTTCGATTCCCACTCCGGGCACTGGTTGAG
Organism: Gemmatimonadota bacterium; assembly: GCA_031362285.1. GTDB lineage: Bacteria > Gemmatimonadota > Gemmatimonadetes > Gemmatimonadales > Gemmatimonadaceae > JACPPC01. Next base: position 3,108 of record JANLSF010000877.1, read on the forward strand.
CATGGCACAGCGGGGGCGATCACGCATCTGTGATCGCCCCCGCGTGCTGGTCCGGACCGTGCTCCGACTACCGCCCGGTGGAACCCACGATCGGGCCGGACATCCGGGGCTTCACGCGAGCGGCGGCCACGTTGCCGAGCGTTCGGCTCAACTTGATCGCGTCGACGCCGATCCAGCCCGACGCCAGGATGGCCGACACGAGTTTGAGCACGCCGCGGATGGCCGACGTCCGGAACTGGCCTTGGGCGTCCGGGGGCACCGCGCGCCGCAACTGCAGCGTGTCGAACGCGAAGGCGGCCAGCGCGAGCGTCAGGAAAACCGCCGCCACGACATTGAGGATGCCGATGACCCGGAGCACCATCCGCTGTTCCATGAACGACGCGAGCACCACGCCGATCAGCGAACCGATCAGCGGCGTGAACAGAAACCCGGCGAGCAGGGCGGTACTGGCGAAGCGCCAGCGCATCTCGGCGGGCTGAATCGGCCAGACACTGGTGATGAAGTCGGCCAACGGGGTCACGACCAGCAACAGGGCGATCAGGTAGATCGGCCTGGCGATGCGTTCCAGCGAGTCGGACGAGGAATACACGTGGGCGTTTGGTCGAGGGCTGGGAAGGTCGATCGTGCGTGAAACTAGGCGGGATACGGCCCCAAGCGCCAGCCGTCGGCACGGCCCGGGCGCAAAAGCAAAGGGCCGACCAGTTGGTCGGCCCCGGCCTGTCGCTGCGGCGCGATGGGTCGCCGCGTGCGCTACACGACGTTCTTGCGACGACGGCTGACCATGCCGATCGCGAGGAGGCCCGTGCCCATGAGCGCCAGCGAGGCCGGCTCCGGCACCGACGTGAAGGCGATGAACTCCTGCTTCCCGCCGGTGAGCGGCGACCAGCTGCCCGTCGTGATGCCCGAGCGCGTCATGGCGGCATCGGAGAGGATCGTGAACTGCGACCAGAACGCGGTGTTCGTGGCGTTGGTCATGGCGAACGACTTGGCCTGGGACAGCCAGGCAAGGGCGCCCTGCGTCGAGGCGGTGCTGCCCGTGCCGTTCCAGATGGTCGACGAGCCGTAGCCGGTCCCGGTGTAGTCCTGGTTGGTGTTCGAGTAGATCGAGTTGCTGAACACCGGCACGCTGTACGCCTGCCCCTCGGTCATCGTGCGCCAGATGGCAGTCTGCAGGGCCTGCAGCTGCTGCGTCGAGGCCGACGAGGTCGTCTCGATCTTGTAGGTCAGCCAGGCGGCGGCGCGGTAGCGGGTCAGCCAGTCGTTGCCGCCCGTGCCAGTGTAGCCGCCGAAGCGGAGGTACGTGCGATCGAGGTTCGCGGCGCCGAGGTTCTGGACGTACGCGGTCCAGTTCTGGCCGCTGGAGACCGAGTTCAGGAGGTCGACGCACACGATGTCCACCGTGCTCGAACCGACGAAGACGCTCGGGGTCGGATCCACAAGGCCGTCCCACTTGGCCGTGAACACGCCGCCATGCGTGCTGCCGATCACCACGCTCGGCGAACCGAGCCCGGTGAACTGCACGTCGGTCTTGGCGGGCTGGGCACTCGCACTGCCAGCGGAGATCGCCGTGGCGATCAAGGCAAGGGCGGCGGTACGCAAGCGGCGCATGTAGAGCACTCCGAAAAGTAAAGAGGAAGAACCGACCTGAGCCGTCGACCAACCGAAGCCCGGTCGCTCGATGAAGATAAGAGCAGGAAGCATGCCACGTAGTGGTGCTGTGTTCGTGTCAGACAGAAACATAGCGCCACCCAATACAAGTTGTTGTCATGTAACACGTTACGCAAGCGAACCGACCACCTGTCCGTACCCCTGACGAGCCCGCGTTCGCCCCAAACCCGCACGCGGTCATTTGCTTCGTAGCGCCAAGGTGTGGCCTCCACGCAACACCACGCGGCGAGACCGGAGCACACCAGCGGCCAGCGAGAGTCAGCCGGGATTTCGGCAACCGAACGCGCCCAAGCGACGCCGGCGGCGCGCTCCCTTAGCTTGGCCTCGCGTCCACGCGTCGCACGCTAAAGAAGCCGCGAGCAGCGCGCGCCCCACACTCGACACCAAGACACGCCCCCTGCGCCTGGAAGAACGTTGGCCCGCCGTGCCCTGGATCGCGCCCTTCGCGGTCTTCATGGTGCTACTCACGACCATGCCGTCGCTGGCCCTCGCGCCACGCGCCGAGTCCATCGTCCGCGTGAGCCTGGTCGCCGCCACCCTGCTCGCGTTCAGTCGGTCCGTCATCGACCTGCGCGTGCGCTTTCCGCTCGGCACCGTCGCGGTCGGCGTCGGCGTGTTCGCGCTCTGGGTGGCGCCCGACCTGCTGATTCCCGGTTGGCGCCACCACGTGGCCTTTCAGAATGTGCTCACCGGATCGCTCACCAGCTCGATGCCCGAGTCGGCGCGGCGCGACGTCCTCGTCGTGGCCCTGCGACTCGTGCGGGCCGCACTCCTCGTGCCGATCCTCGAGGAACTCTTCTGGCGCGGCTGGCTCCCCCGGTTCCTCGACGCGAAGGACTTCCGGACGCTCCCGCTCGGCCACTTCTCGCGCACCTCGTTTGCCGCGACGGCGGTGCTCTTCGCCGTCGAACACGGACCGTTCTGGGAAGTCGGCTTGCTGGCCGGCATCGCGTACAATCTCTGGATGCAGCACACCCGCAGCCTGGGCGACCTGATCGCCGCCCACGCGCTGACCAACCTGCTCCTCGGCCTCTTCGTCCTGGTCACGGAGCGCTGGGAGTTCTGGATGTAGTCGCCCGAGGGGCGACGCTTGAACAACGGCGTCCTCCCCGGCATCTTTCGCCGCGTCCGAACCTTTCACTCCTGCCGGGATTGCATCGACATGGCGACGTCGTCAGACAAGGTCAACAACAACGCGCAGGGCTGGGGCGCGGCCGCGGTGACGGTCCTCTTGGCGCTGGCCTGCGCCGGCAGCGCCTACGCGATTCACCAGAAGACGTACCGCAGCCCCAACGACGTCCTCGCCCCGGTCGAGCAGAGCGCGGCGCACTAGGCACGACCCGACGTCTTCCCGCGCCGCCGTCCCGCCAAGGGCAGGCGGCGCGTTGTCGTTGCCCCCTCGTCCTTCCCACTCCCACGCTCCCATGGCCGGCCGCAACCATCTCTTCGTCCCCGGACCCACCAACGTCCCGGAAGCGGTGCAGAACGCGAT
>JANLSF010000880.1:0-5444 GCA_031362285.1 Gemmatimonadota bacterium
TGTGAGTGACGAGGTCGGCCACCGCGACACCCAAGGGCGCGGCGAAACGATCATGGTCCAGCAGAAGTAGCGTCAGCAGCGCCTGCAACGGCTCATCCGACCCTCCTGTCAGGAGCCGTCGCATGATGAGTTCAAACACCGTCTCGCGGCCGCCGGCCTGATCCACCAGCTGCAGCGCGCAATTTCGCGCATGTCGTTGAACCTCGGAGACCGGAAGTCGCAGGGCGAAGTGGATCAGCTCCGCGAGCAGTTCCTCGTCGTTAAGCGGCTCTTGGCGCACCTCGAATGGCGTGCCCAACTGGTGCTCGCGCGACGAAGCCATCTGCTCAGCCAGCAGCGACCAGATGGCCGGCCAATCCGGCGCAGCGCTGATCACCGGCAAGATGGAATCGATCTCGGCAAGCACGGCCAGCGTGTTCTCCTCTCCTGCGGCAACTGAATCCACAAAGCTCTCGTAGGCGGCGCGATGCACTGCCGCCCCGTCGAGCAGCTTGCGCGCCTGGAAGTATCGGAACTTTCCCCCGCCCATCCACTGGCTCCAGGAGCTCCACTGGTCGCCGCTGGTCTCGTACTCGTGAACCAGCTTCCTCGCATAGGCGATGTCCCCCGCCTGAGCGAGCCGTTCCACCATCATGAACCGGCAACGCGTGTCGGACTGCAGGCTGTCCCAGCGCTCATACATCGGCCGCACTTGCTCCAGAGGCGCGGACTGGGCCAGTTCGGAAAAGCGATGCGGGGCGTTGTGGTCCAACTTCGCGCCGTCCGCCTCGAAAGCGCGTTGCAGCTCATCGAGGTTGCTCACATCGTCGTACTTCTGTGGCGTGTAGGACCGCCGCGGCGTAGGCGCCTCTGACGACCAGCGGCCGATCACGCCTTCCAATCGGCGATCCGAGTAGCCATGCCTGGACGCTGCAGCCCGCAGGCGCTTGAGCAGGGTGAGCCGCTCGTGCGCGCGGCTGTCCACCTCAATCGCGTTCAGCAGCATCGGCACGACCTGGGCGATCTGGCTAGGCCCGGCGGAATCTGCGGCGACGTCGATGAAGTCGCCCACATGCGTGGGATCGCGATAGTACGGCTCAATGTAGAACGGCAAGCACAACCCGCACCACGTGGCGACGCACGCAAACAGCAGCTCTGGGCGGCGACGCAACATCCCGATCATCAGCGCGTCGATCCGGTTGGGCCATGCGACCAGGTGCCAATCTGCCAGCGACTGCGACACGTCGAGGCCGCTGCGTGCGTTAATTTGCATCGCCTCGTCGATGAGCGTCATGGTTAACCGATGTGCTGCATTGGCTCCCTCGGTCTCCTTCATGCCCTCTACCTGTCGCAGCAGCTGTGAGATGCGCTGAGCCCGCCGCGCAGGTTCCGCCGCATTGGCCAGGACCAGGATGTCGCGCCATACGGCGTACTGGGGATCCTTGCGCGCAGCAAGGGCGTAGCCGAGGCAGTGATCGGGCACGGTGGCGAGCAGACGTTGCGCTCGCTCGAGGTCGCCGATGGCGGCGAAGGCGATCGCCAGATCCGCCAAGCCGTCGAGTTGCTCGCTCGGGGTGTTCTCCATGAGCTCACCCACCATGGGCTCTAGGCGCGCCGCCGCACTCGCGCGGTCGCCATCCGTGCGATATATCGCGACCGCGAGCTCGCGCCGCAGCAGCATCGTGCCTTTCAGTGTCGAGGTGGAGATCGCCTCATCGATTTCACGAAGCACGGCGCGAAACTCCACTTCCCCGCGCAGCGCCCCGATCTGGAGCAGGGATCGCGCCAGCACTGGCGCAGCCGTCACCGCCTGATGCGTCAGGTAGAAGTCGCTCCCGCCACGCGGACTGAGTCGAAGCACGTACCCCATGGCCGAGCGGCTTGCCATCTGGACGCTGCCCGCGGATATAGAGGATGCATCCGTCACTGCGCGGCCGAGGAGCACGCCGACCTCCGTGGCATGAGCCTGCAGCGGTCGCAAGATTGCGTGCTTTGAGGATGCGACCGGTGGCAGCGGCTTTGCGAGCATCGCGCACAGTTGTGCATGCTCGAGCACCGCACGCACGAGATCGACCGGACTGGCGGCACGCAGTTCGTCATCCCCCATGGAGATCGCGGGTGCGACAAGCTTGTCGAACAGAGCTGCAGCGACCTCTTGGCACCCGGAGGTCGTGGCGAACAGTGCGATGGAGCGGCGCCATCCATTGGGGACGCCGTCAAAGCCTGGCAGCTCCGCCGCCGCAATGAACAGTGCCAGCGCTTGCGCGTCTTCCGCCCGATCCCGGGCGGCGAACCCGGCGTGCACCATCAAGGTGGGAAGCTCGACCTGCTCAATGCCAAGCTGGTCGAAAACATCACGAGCGTCCGCGCCGGCCTGTTGGCTGAGGAAGGCCTCGGCGACAACTAACCTCAGACGCTTGCGTACGGAGGCGGTCGTCTCCTCCGTTGGCGCGCCGGGCGTCCGTTCCATCCCTTCGGCGGCTAGGTGATCGATAGCCTGCCGGATCTGCTCAAAGTCGCGGAAGTGGAAGACCCGTCCAGCCCACTTCTCGAACTCCCGGAGGTTGTGCTCCTGGCCGTGGTTCTGGAACCGGGATGTGTGCAGCTGCGACAGCGGCTCGAGGTGCTCGAACAGCTCCTTCGCGCGATCGAACTCTCCCCGCTCCAAGAGCGCGTCGACGACTTCGTAGCCCATCTTGGGAAAGTCCTGGACGAAGGCGTGAGCAGCGTCGACGTCTCCCACGGCCAGCATCGCCAGCGGTAGCTGATCGGCGTACTCCAGCGCGGTCGTTCGACGGGACACCTCGTCGCGGCACAACAGCAGCCGTGTGACGATGGTGGGATCGAAAGAGGGGCGGACCGCAAGCAAGGCCAGACGGATGTCGGAGTGGATCTCGGACACGGCGCGCCCTTGGGCCAGTTGCTGCCGAAAGCGCTCAGGCGTGGAAAGCGCCAGCACGTCGTCGCGGTCGCCCGCACGTGCGCGGTAGCGCAGTTCCAGCCAGCGCTGCAAGGAGTCCACGGGAGCGCCGCGCGCCAGCTGCGCGAGCTCGCGATACACGCGCTGGGAGTAGAGGCGGTCGATGCTTCCGAGATGCATGCGCGGCTTGGACAGCACGAACAGACGAAAGCTGTTGTGGAACACGCTCCAGCCGTGCGGCGTTTCCCTCAGCAGATGGCGGGCCGTCAGCAGCGCGCGCTCGATCGCGTGTTCTTCCACGCTCGCGGCGAGCAACGTCAGCGGCATGGGCGCTTCGGCCCGAGCGATGAACCCGAGCACATGCATGGCGTCGGGGTCGTTGGCGATTTCCCGCCAGGCCGACGCATACACCAATTCGATGTCCCCGTCGAACGTCATGCCGCCATCGAGCAAGCGCACGCGAGCCGGCTCGTCGGCGCGCAGCAACGCCTGGATCAGGTACCGGGCCACCAGAGGGTGTCCGTGGCTGAGCTCATACAGGCGCTGACGTGAGACAACCGGGTCGAGGCCGAGTGCGTCTGCCATTCGAGCCACCGCGTCACGCCCGAGGGGACGCATCGCCACCAGCCGGCCTGGTTTCGCCGCCTGTTCCTGTACCGCGGGCTTCAGATGCGCGAGGTCGAGGCGCTGGGTGCCGAGCACGAAGGTGACGCCCATGGGCACCGCGGCTGGCAGCGGCAGCTCGGCCAGCAGCGAGTGCGTCGGCCGCTCTTCTCGGGGTACATGGTCGAGTCCATCCACGACGATGATCGTGCGCACGCCATCGCGTTCATGGCGCTCGCCGGCCTGCTTCAGTAGCGCGCCGAACTGCTCGCGCCTTTCATGTTGGGAGCTGTCTCGCAGGCGCACACCCAACAGACCGCCGTTGCGCATCTGTGCGGCGACGTCTTCCAGGAAGTCATCCGCCTCTCCGCGACCCACCCCTTGTGCGGCGCCCGGCATGAAAGCCAGATAGCGCACCAGCCGCACATCGGGCTCGGTGGCCAGCGCAACCTGCAGCAACGTGGACTTGCCCGAGCCAGGAGGACCGACCAGCGCTACGTAGCCTTGATCGACGGCCCGCAGCGTCTGAAGCAGGGAGAGCTCGGTATCGCGGTTGCGCTGGACGTAGGCCCCCACGGGGAATCGATGAAGATGGCGCGTTTTGACAGGATCCCTCCATCCGAGCTCGTGCAGCAACTCCTCACGGGACCACCGATCCTTGTCCCTTGCGTCGGTGACGAGCTTCGGCAAAAGCTTGGCGACCTCGGCCGCCAAGCGCGCCTGCTCTGTGCTGAGCTTGTGAAACTGCACGAAGTCCGCTGCGGCGCCGTGCAGCACGCGCAAGGCATGCATGAACCGCTCGAAGTCATCTTCGTCCAAGCCGGACGCCTGACGCAGCAGATCAATCAGGCGGCTCCAACTGGAGGCCTGCCATGCCTGCAGGGGGCGGTCGGGGAATCGCTCGAACTCACCTAGAAAGGCCGCGCTGTGTGCGGGGGGGGCGTCACCAGGTCTGTCATTGATTGACGGGTAGTCGTTGACGACCAAGCGGATCTCCACGCGCCGGCCCGGGTTCGCTCTGCGCAAGCTCTGCCAGGCGTTAACCAGCGGCTTCAGCAGTCCGTCGGCTCCAGTAAAGAGCGTCTCGACCGTAAACGTGCCCGGAAACCTAGCCGTCTTGAACTGGTGACCCACCACCAGTCCGTCGAACCCGAGCACCAGATCGTCCGCGATGCCCGCGCTGCGGTCGGCGACGCCGATCCACAGCAGCTGGCCGCGCTCCAGCTCCGCGTAGATCGCTGCGGCAGCCTTATCGTATTGACCCAGATAGCCGCGCATCGCCCGGCGCTCGCCTTCTGCCGGCGCCAGTGCTTGACCTTGTACCTGTGCTTGTGCAGTGCTGCTCGGCGACTGCGAATCCTCGCTTGAGTACATGGCCGTACCGCTGATGACTTGTTCAGATAATGACCTGTCGCGGTCTTGCCGAGACTGAGGCAGCATTGTCGTAGGGATCAACCTCGAGGCAGACGTCAAGGCTGCACCTGAAACCATGCCGTTATCGGTCGACTTCTCACGCATCCGCGCTCACGGCGGGTCGCAGCACCTGGGATTTGAGGAGCTGTGCTGCCAGCTCGCTGCCCTGGAGCCGCGGCAATCGGGCGCAACCTTCCTCCGCAAAGGCCCAGGACCCGACCAAGGAGTCGAGTGCCTTGTCAGGCTGGTCGACGGCGGAGAAACTGCGTGGCAGGCCAAGTACTTCATGTCCGGATTTGATGACGGCCAGGTCCAGAACCTCGACGAGTCGCTGACAAGGGCGCTCGCAGCCCATCCGGCGCTGCACACCTACTTAGTCTGCCTGCCCATCGATCACGGCGACCTGCGGGCTGGGAAGAAGCCGAGCCCCTTGCAGCGTTTCGATCGATGGCGAGATAAGCGTATCGAGCAAGCAGCACTGGCAAGCAGAAGCCTCCAGATCCATTTGTGGGGCGCCAGCCAGATCCGG
>JANLSF010000928.1:0-6300 GCA_031362285.1 Gemmatimonadota bacterium
ACCGATCGCCACGTGACGTGCGGCGGCCCCGACCTGAAGGCCGTGGCGTGGACCGGCACAGCGCTGGAGGGGACGAGCACGCTCGTGGGTGGCGAGACGTACACGCTGTACGTGCGCGAGCCGGCGGGCTTCCGCGCCGGCGCGGTCACGGCCGACGGCGCGCAGGTGGTGGGCAGCGCGCGCGAGGGTGCGCTACGCCTCGTGCGGCTGCGGACGGTGAAGGGGCGCGACGTGAACTGGCGGGTGGCCTACTTGCGGTAGCAGCCGGCCGCGGCGCCACCCGGCGCCGCGGCGTGCAACGTCAGGGGTTGGGGGAGGTCGACGCGGAATTCGCCACGGGGAGCGCCGCGGGGGGCGTCACGGGGTGCGCCGCGAGGAACTCGAGCATCTTCGTGCGCACGACGCCCGCCTGCTCCATGTGCGGCAGGTGCCCCGATGAGTCCACGGGGAAGAAGTCGATCCCCGGGATGTTCTTCCGCACCACGTCGGAGAGCGTGATGCTGACCGTGGAGTCCTGCTTCCCCCAGATGAGCAGCACGGGCACGCCGGTCTTCCCCACCGCGGCATAGTGCGCGTTGTAGTCCACGTTCGATGACGTGATCATGGAGCCGAGCAGCGCGCGACCGAAGCCCTTGAACTTCATCTGCGGCCGATAGCGGTCGGCCCACCCCGGGAACTTCTCCGGGTGCAGGAAGTCCGACGCCTGGCCGTTGGCCATGCCGGGCACCACCCGCACCTGGAAGAGGAAGGCGCCGAGCACCGGCGTCGTGAGCGTGGCGGGCAGCGGGCGTGACGACGCCACGGGATCGACGAGCGTCAGGGTGCGCACCCTGGTGGGGTGGGTCGCGACGTAGTGCCCGGTCACGAAGCCACCGTACGACAGCCCCATCAGGTCCACCGGCGTCGTCACCTTGAGCGAGTCGAGGAGCCCGTCGATCTGCGCATCGAACAGGGCGCCATCGTACGTGGCCACGGGGCGGTCGGAGGTGCCGCGTCCGTACATGTCATAGCGGATCACGCGAAAGCCCGCCGCGCTCAAGGCCACCGCCGTGGAGTCCCAGATGTAGTACGGTACCGAGAAGCCATGCACGAGCACCACGACGCGCCCGGTGTCCGGGCCACTCACGTCATAGTGCGTGACCCCCTCCGGCAGCGTCACGAACTTCCCCGGGAGCCCCGCGCGCGCGGCGGCGTCGATGAGGGTGGTCTCGGGGTTCGCGTACAGGTAGGAGCCGGCGGCGCCCACGAGGGTGCCCACGAGCAGGACGGCGACAATGCGGAGGATGCGCGGCATGCGAGGACGGGGCCAAGGGAAGGGGAACCCCAGCAAGCTACCAGCAACCGTCCGTCGCGCGGAAGGCGGCGCACCGCGCTACGGCACCACGATCGGCGCGGACCAGCGAAAGGTGCCCCACGTCAGTGCGAGCGTGCCGTGGTGCGCATCGGTCGGCGTGATGGCGATCGTGAACGCGTCCACCGGGTCGGGGGCGGTGGCCACCACGAACGGCGCCATCCCCACGTCGTGCGCGTCGTCGTACCCTGTTCCCCACTGCCCGAACTGCCGGTTCACGATGAGGTCGGCGCGGCCATCGGCGCGCGGCACCGACCAGAGCGTGTAGGTGCCCGGCGCGAGCGCCATCCCCGCCACCGTGATCCGTGCCGACGTGGTGAACTGCGTGGCCGCGTTCGCCCCGGTGCGCCACACGGCGTCGTACGTGATCACGTCGCCGAGGAGGGTGCGGCCGCGCGCGCGCGGGCGCCCATAGTCCACCGTGAACGTCGCCGCGCCGATCGTCGCGCGCACCGTGTCGCGTACCGAGAGCTGAGCGGCCCCGCGCGCCTTCTCCTCGGTCACGAGTCGCGCGAAGGTCGCGTCCACGTCGAGCGGCACCGTGACGCGCACCACATCCACCTTGTACGTGGACCGCGCGCCGGAGTACGTGAGCAGGCGGCGGCTGCTGTCCATGGTCGCGTCGCCGATGCCCGCGAGCCAGTCGTGCCACAGCTCCTCCTTCCCTGCGGCCACCGGGTGCACGTAGCCGTCGTGGATGGGGAAGCGGCTGAACGGGAAGTCGGGATAGAACTGCGTCACGTGGACACTGTCGCCCGGCGCCAGGTGGTCGGCCGCGCCGCGCGCCATCGCCGCCGCGAGGTACAGTTCGGCGAGTCCGTACACCTGCGGCACGTGCGGCATGGTGAGCGCCTTCCCCACGGCGAAGGCGAGCGTCTGCGTGCCGCCGGAGTCGGTGGTGGTGACCACGAGCGAGTCGCCGCGAATGAGGGCGGTGAAGCGTCGCTCGCGCTCCTTGGGAACCGCCGCGTTCGGAGTGCGGATGTCCATGCGCAGCCGCTGCATGCGGCCGTCGCTGGCGAGCACCACCTCGGTGTGGCGGCGGCGCACGAAGGGAAAGCGGTCCACCCCTTCGATGGTCACCGTGTCGCCGCGGCGGCTCACCTGCTCCACCGAGATGGTGTCGGCGCCCAGGCGCGTGACGAAGCCGTGGCGGTCGGCCGCGCGGTCGGTGCCGCAGGCGGCGACGAGGAGGCAGAGGAGGAGGCGCGGCTTCATGGCGAGGGGGGTAGGGGGAGGCGTGGTGCGAGCATCGTACCCGGTCCACCCGAAGGGGTTCACCTCGGCCGGCCATGGCGTCTTGCGGACGGGGCACGGAGCATCGTAACGTCGCCGCTCGAGCGTGTCGCGCTCGGTAGACTTCAACCGAGCGAGTCTCGGCGCCAGCATGCCACGATCAAGGGGGAGGCCACGATGGAACGGTTTGACGCGATCGTGGCGGGCCTGGGCGCCATGGGGAGCGCCACCGCCGCGCACCTGAGCATGTGCGGGCAGCGCGTGCTCGGGCTCGAGCGGTGGACCCCCGGCCACACCAACGGCTCGTCACATGGCGACAGCCGGATCATCCGCGAGATGTACTTCGAGCATCCCATGTACGTGCCGATCGTGCAGCGGGCGCTCGAGCTGTGGCGCGACCTCGAGCGGCGCACGGAGACGCGCATCCTCACCGTGACGGGGGGGCTGATGATCGGCCCCGAGGACGGCTTCCTCGTGAAGGGCACCGTGCGCAGCGCGCGCGCGCACAAGCTGCCGTACGAGGTGCTCGACGGCGACACGGTCCGGCAGCGCTTTCCCGCCTTCGCCCCGCCCAAGGGCGCCGTGGCGGTGTTCGATCCGCACGCGGGCTACCTCGACCCCGACGCCGGCAACGCGGCGCACCGACAGGTGGCCAAGATGCGCGGCGCCGACCTGCGCTACGACGAATCGGTGCTCAGCTGGGAGCCCGACGGAGCCGGGGTGCGCGTGGTCACCTCGAAGGGCACCTACCTGGCCGACAAGCTCTGCCTGAGCGTGGGCGCGTATCTGGGGCCGCTGGTGGAGGCGCTCAAGCTGCCGCTCACGGTCGAACGGCAGGTGCTGTTCTGGCTCGACCCGGACCCGGGCGATCCCAAGTGGAACGCGCCGGAGTGCCCGATCTGGGCCTACGAGTACGCGACCGACGCGATGTGCTACGGCTTCCCGCGGCTCAAGCGCGGCGTGAAGGCGAGCGTGATGCACGGCGGCGAGACCCCCGCGCGCGCCGAGGACACGCGGCGTGACGTGCGCGACGTCGAACTCAAGGTGCTGCGCCGGAACGCCGGTAGCCTGTTGCCGGCGTTCAAGACGGCCAGCGTGCGCGAGAGCGCCACCTGCCTCTTCTACAACACGCCGGACCTCGACTTCCTCGTGGACTTCCATCCCGAGCACCCCCAGGTGCTGATCTCGAGCGCCTGCTCGGGGCACGGCTACAAGTTCGCGAGCGCGCTGGGGGAGGCGCAGGCGGACCTGCTGCTCACGGGGAAGAGCCGGTACAACCTGACGCCGTTCCGGATCGGGCGGTTCGCCCGCTGAGGGGACGGCTCGCAGCTACCGCGACAGGATCGCGATCAGTTCGATCTCGAAATTGAGCGCCGCGCCGCCCGGGATATCGGGCGGCGCGCCGCCGTCGCCGTACCCCAGCGTCGACGGGCAGACGAGACGCGCCTTGCCCCCCACCTTCATGCGCGAGATCCCCTCGGAGAAGCAGGCCACCACGGAGCTGAGCGTGAACACCGCCGGCTGGCCCCGCTTGTACGAGCTGTCGAACTCGGTGCCCTCGGCCAGCGTGCCACGGTAGTTCAGCTTCACCTGGTCGGTGGTGGTCGGCTTGGCGCCCGTGCCCGCGGTCACCTCGATGTACACCAGCCCCGAGGGGAGCTTCACGGCGCCCTTCTCCGCGGCCGCCTTCGCCAGGAACTCCACCGAGCGCTGCTTCTCGGCCTCGGCGCGCACGGCCGCGCGACTCTGCGCGAGCTGCTGGAACCTGGGTCCGTACGTGGCGAGTTCCACCTTGGGCTTCTGCCTGGTGACCATGTCGGTCAGGCCGGCCTTGAGGAGTTCCAGCTCGGCCGGCGTCATCGAGAAGACGTCGAGGCTCTTCCCGATGGAGAGGCCGAGGGCGTAGAACGTCTTGTCCTGCTCGGTGGTGGGCGTCTGGGCGCGCGCGGGCGCGGCGAGGATCAGCGCCGCGAGGGACGCGGCGAGCAGGGATGTCTGGCGCATTAGCTTCTCCAAAGGTGGACCACGAATCTGCCATCGTGCACAGGCGAATGCACCCCGGCCGACAGAGGCGACGACCATGACCCCGAAGGACGGCGTGCTGCGCACTCCGGACGAGCGATTCTCCGTGTTGCCGGGCTTCCCGTGCGCGCCACGGTACACCTCCGCGCTTCCCGGCTTCGAGGGCCTCCGCGTCCACTACGTGGACGAAGGACCGCTCGATGCACTTGCGACCGTGCTGTGCCTGCATGGCCAGCCCACCTGGAGCTACCTCTTTCGCAAGATGATCCCCGTGTTCGTGGCGGCGGGCCAGCGCGTGGTCGCCCCCGACCTGCTCGGGTTCGGCCGTTCCGACAAGCCGGAAGACGAGGCGTTCTACACCTTCACGCGCCATCGCGAGATGCTGCTCGCCTTCGTGCGCGCGCTCAACCTGACGAATGTCACGCTCGTGGTGCAGGACTGGGGCGGACTGCTCGGTCTCACGCTGCCGCTCGCACTTCCCGGCGTGGTGACGCGGCTCATCGTGATGAACACGGCATTCGGCACCGGCGACGTGCCGCTCGGGAAGGGATTCCTGGATTGGCGCGCCTTTTCGAACAGTCGTCCCGACATGGACGTGGCGGCGCTCATGCGTCGCTCGGTGCCGGCGCTCACCGAAGCGGAAGCGAACGCGTACGGCGCGCCGTTCCCGGACGTGCGCTACAAGGCCGGCGTGCGCCGCTTTCCCAACCTCGTGCCAGAGGACCCGGATCAGGATGGGGCGGCGATCTCGCGCGAGGCGCGCGCCTGGTGGGGCACGCAGTGGCGCGGCCAGAGCTTCATGGCCGTGGGCATGAAGGACCCGGTGCTGGGGCCGCCGGTGATGCGGCAGCTGCGCACGCTGATTCGGGGATGTCCGGAGCCCCTGGAACTGGCCGACGCCGGGCACTTCGTGCAGGAGCAGGGGGACGTGGTGGCGACGGCGGCGGTTGCCGCGTTCGCGGCGAAGAACGCGAGCTGAGCGTCAGGCGCGCCTGCTCGCCGGGTCCGCCGTCATTGCAGCGGGCCGCATGGCGCGTTAGCATCGTGCCCCTGAACGTGTTCCCCCCCCATATCGGAGCGATTCCCATGCGTCTGTCCTGCCTCGTCGTGCTCGGCCTGCTTGCCGCCGGCTGTGCCCCCAAGCCCGCCGCGCCCACGGCCCTGTCCGCCACGGAACTCGAGGCCGTGAAGGCGGTGGACGCCGCGTTTGCCGCGGCCATGAACGCCAAGGATACCACGACGGCGTTCGCGATCTATGCGGCCGATGCCAAGGTGATGCCTCCCGACGCCCCAGCCCAGGAAGGCGCCGCCCTGCGCCAGGCTATCGCCGGCTTCATCACCGGTGGCGCCAGCGACTTCGTCCTCACGCCGACGACGGCCTACGGCATCGGCGACCTCGCCTACATCGTGGGGACGGCGAGCTTCAAGATGGGCGGCGCCGTGCAGTCGGTGAAGTACGCCGAGGTCCTGCGAAAGGGCGCCGACGGCAAGTGGCACTATGTCGTGTACATGTTCAGCAACAACGCGCCGCCGGCTGCGGCGGCGGCACCAGCCAAGAAGAAGTAGGGACGTCCGCGCGGGAGTCCCACGTTCGCGCCATGCATGGGGAATGCCGCGAACGCGACGTGCGCGGCGCTACTTTTCGCCGGCGCCGTACGCCCGGATGAAGTCCACGTCCAGACGGAATGGCC
>JANLSF010000073.1:0-2125 GCA_031362285.1 Gemmatimonadota bacterium
GGCGAGTTTGACCGCTTCGCGCTCGCCGACGTTGCGCGTGCGGATGGCGAGCGTACCGCCCTTGGGCATGGCGTCGCGGGCGTTGATGGCGAGATTCATCAGCACCTGCTCGAGCTGCGTCTTGTCGGCCTTGACCAGCCAGGGATCACGGCCGTGCACGAGCTTCAGCTGGACCTTCTCGCTGATGTAACGGCGCAGCATGATGGCGTGGTCGTCGACGACCTCGTTCAGCGCGAGCATTTCAGGTTGCAGCGTCTGGCGGCGCGAGAAGGCGAGCAACTGGCGCACGAGGCCGGCGGCGCGCATGGCGTTGTCGCGGATCAGCGTCATGTCGCGGAAGGCCGGGTCGGTCGGCCGGCGGTTCTGCAGCAGGAGGTCGGACACGCCGATGATGGCGGTCAGCACGTTGTTGAAGTCGTGGGCGATGCCGCCGGCGAGCTGGCCGACCGCCTCCATCTTCTGGCTCTGGGCGAACTTGACCTCGAGCGCCTTCTGTTCGGTGGTGTCGACGACGTAGAGGATGGCGGCGGCGCCCACTGAATCGGGGGCCGAACCGGGGGCGGCATCGGGACCCGCATCCGCGCTCGCGTCCGGGCTCGGGCACAGATAGAGCCGACAGCTGGCCTCGTGCTTACCGGCGATCGTCACCTCGATGGGCCCCGCGATCGCACGGCCATCGAGGGCGGCAGCCAACGCCACCGACAGGGCTTCGCGCTGGGCTGCATCCTCGGTCAGCGCCAGCAGACGCTCGAAGGTGCGGGGCGCGCCGCGCCGGACGCGCGAGAAGATCTTGGCGAATGTCGCATTAGCCGTAACCAGGCGGCCATCCCTGGCGATGGTCGCGACGCCGAACGGCGCCCCGTGGAACAACCGGGCAAAGCGCACCTGCGCCGCGCGCGCGTCCTCGGCGATCCCGTCGGCCGGGGTGCGGCTCATGACGACGGTCAGCGCGCGGTCGGCGGGCCCGGCACTGGGGGCGAGCGGCCGATGCAGCAGGCGGACCGGCAGGGCCGAGCCGTCGCGCCGCTTCAGATCGACGTCGAGGTGTTGGAGCCCGTGCGCGTCGGCATCGCTGCCGTTGCCCGTAACGTCGCCAGCGCCCGCGCTCTCGGCGCCGGCGAGCAACTCAGCGCTATCGCCGAGCATGATGTCGGTCAGCCGCAAAGCACCGTCGCCCTCGCCAGCCGCCTGCGGCAGATCGAGCCAGGCCGCGAGCGTGCTGTTCAGCCTGTCGATGCGGCCGTCGGCCGTGCTGGCGAAGAAGCCGAGCGGCAACGCGTCGAGATGGCGGCGGCTCTCTTCGAGCTGCCAGGTAACGGCCGCATCGCGCCGCCGCGCCGCGCTGATGTCGGTGACGGTCCAGGCGGAGAGCGGCCCCTCGGCCCGGCGGCCGGCCGGCGCCACCGCGACGCGCAGCCATCGGCCGTGGTCGAGCGCGACCGTCTCCTCGCCCGCGCGGCCCTGCTCGGCCAGGCGGGTCAGGCGGAAGTAGGCTTGCGCCGCGCGCTGCTCGCCGGCGAGCACCTGTTCGAGCGTGGCGCCAGCGCCCAGCGCGCGCATGGCGGCGTTGGCGAACACGATCTCGCCACCCGCGGTCAGCTCGATCGCATCGGCACTGTTCTCGGCGAAGGCGCGCAGCGGGTCGTCGCCATCGACGCGCTCGCCCAGTTGGACGAGACCGACGGCGGCGCCGAACAGAAAGAAGACGCCGGTCACGGCGAGGATTGCCAGCGTGAAGAGCACAAGCTGCTCGGCCGCGCCGCGGGTCTGCAGGGCCGCCAGCGCCAGCAGCACCGACAGTCCGACGGCCGCGAGCACGAACATGCCGACAGCCGGCCGCGCATGACGGTGCCGGAGCTGCGGGTGGGGCGTGGCTGGCCGGGGGCGCCTGGCGCCGGCCGACACTTCGAGCGCGTCCATGGCGCGAGACACTATCAGATTCGATCCGCCACCGATGAGGCGGCATACGGCCAGGACCAACATTGGGGGCTCGACTCGTCAGGTACGCGGGGAACGCCAATCTCGAGGCCGGACTTGTGCACGGTGTGGGCGCGGGGACACAGGCCGGATCGCCATCGGAACGGAGGTGACGCAAAAAGTTGTTGTCGACCGTCCCGAGGCAGCA
>JANLSF010000132.1:0-5508 GCA_031362285.1 Gemmatimonadota bacterium
TGCTCTCTGCGTCGTACGACTCCACGGGCGGTTCGGCGACCTTCGCCATTGTGCGTCGGGGTGGGAGGCGAAACACGACCCGAAGGAACACCGAATCATCGGTGTGTCGGGGAACACGAAAATGTACCCGATTCGGCGTCCGTAATCAACGGCTGCAAGGGGCGCTAAGTGGCCGAACGCCAGCCGGTTAGGGGTTGACCCCGAGACCCGCCTACCACACCCGCGCCAAACGCCAGCGGACGCGCGTCACCCGATCCCCACCGGGACGCTGCTTGAGTGCGCGCAACAGCTCCGGTTCCATGAGCGACAGCTCGTTCATCCACGCGTGCGTGCGCACGTCGACGACGAGCGTGCCGTCCTTGTCGAGCTGCAGCGCGCGCGTCACCGCGGCCACCGTGGGCCCCACCGCCGCCGGCCATTCCTCGAGCACCTTGAGCGGCTCGATGCGCGTGGTGATGCCGCGCTTGGCGAGGAACCCGCTCAGCAGGTTGCCGAGCTTCACCGGGCCCTTCGGCTTCTCGGTCATGGGCCCGCGCGCACCGCGCCCTCCACGATGGCCACGCGCGCGAGTCGCGTGAAGTGCGGCGGGATCTCGCTCGCGCGCGGCACGGCGAGCACCACCTGCGCAATCCCGGCGTCTTCCAGCAGGGTGAGCACGCCGGCGGCGCGCCGCTCGTCGAGCTCGGCGAACGGGTCGTCGAGCAGCAGCAACGGGGCGCCGCCGATGTGCGCGCGCAGCGTGGCCAGCTCGAGCAGGCGCAACGCCAGCGCGGCCGTGCGCTGCTGTCCCGCCGAGCCGTAGCGGCGCAGGTCGCGCTGGGCGAGCGTGAGCGCCAGGTCGTCGCGGTGCGGTCCCGCGTGCGTGACGCCCACCTTGAGGTCGCGCGCGCGCGACTGCTCCAGTTCCGCCAGCAGGTCGTCGGCGCTGTCGCCGTCGGCGCGCGACACGTAGGCCATCGCGCTGCCGGGACGCTCGCCGATCGCCGTCACGAGGCGCGCGTACTCGCGCGCGTGCGCCGCCACCCAGGCGCGCCGCGCCACGCGCATCACGGCGCCGTGGGTGGCGAGGGCGGGCTCCCACGCCGCGACGGCGGCCGTCGTCGCCGCGCCCGGTCGCTTCTGCCCCTCGCGCAGCGCGGCGTTGCGCCGGCCCAGCGTGCCGCGGTACGCGGCGAGTGCGCTCAGGTAGGGCGGCGACGACAGCGCCAGCGCGATGTCGAGGAAGCGGCGACGATCGGCGGGCGCGCCGCTCACGATCGCCGCGTCGCGCGGGCTCACCAGCACGCTCGGGACCCCGCCCAGCGCGTCGGCCAGCCGCTTCACCTCGGCACCGTCATGCGCGACGCGTTTTCGCGCGCCGGCCTTCACGAAGCCCACGCGCACCTCGCGGGCCCCGGGGAAGGTGCCGTGCGCCGCGACGTGAAATCCCTCGCCGCCGAAGCGCACCAGTTCGGCGTCACGCGCGCCACGCGCCGACCGGAGCAGCTGCAGGTAGTACGCGGCCTCGAGCAGGTTCGTCTTCCCGTGGCCGTTCTCCCCCACCACCACCGCGCCCTCGGGCCCGAGCGCGAGGTCCACGTGGGCGAGGTTGCGGAAGTCGCGAACGACCAGCGTCTCGAGGGTGGTGGCGCTCACGCGCCCGTGAAGTTGGGCGGGCGCTTCTCGAGGAAGGCGGCCGTCCCTTCGCGCATGTCGCTGGAGGCGCTGAGCACGCCGAACCGCGCCGCTTCCATGACCTGCCCCTCGGCGGGACCGATCTCCCATGCCGCGTTCGCGAGTTCGATGCAGCCGGTGAGCGCGAGCGGCGCGTTGACGAGCATCGCCGTGAGCATCGTTCGCGCCGTGTCGAGCAGTTCGGCGGCGGGCACCACCCGGTTCACGAGGCCGATGCGATACGCTTCGGCGGCGTCGATGATGTGGCCGGTGAGGAGCAGTTCGAGCGCCCGTCCCTTGCCCACGAGGTGCACGAGGCGCTGGGTGCCGCCGTAGCCGGGCACGAGGCCGAGCTTCACCTCGGGCTGGCCGAACTTCCCGAACTCGCTGGCAATGCGCAGGTGGCAGCTCATGGCGAGTTCGCAGCCGCCCCCGAGGGCGAAGCCATTGACCGCGGCGATCACGGGCTTCGGGCACGACTCGAACCGCGCGAAGATCACCTGGCCCGCGCGGGCCAGCGTGTGCGCCTG
This sequence comes from Gemmatimonadota bacterium, assembly GCA_031362285.1. GTDB lineage: Bacteria > Gemmatimonadota > Gemmatimonadetes > Gemmatimonadales > Gemmatimonadaceae > JACPPC01. The sequence continues at coordinate 2,184 of JANLSF010000132.1, forward strand.
CACCGGGGTGCGGGCGGCCAGCCCGCTGATGTCGGCGCCGGCAATGAAGGCGCGGCCCGCCCCGGTGAGGATCACCCCGCCGACGTCGTCGCGCGTGCGCGCCTCGTCGATGGCGAGCCCAAGTTCGCGGATCACGTCGGCGTTGAGCGCGTTGAGCTTGTCGGGGCGGTTGACGGTGATCGTCGCGATCCGGTCGGCGACGTCGAGGGTCAGGACGGAGTACGGCATCGGCGGGGTGGGTGGGCGTGGCGCGGCGGGAGCCGGAAGTTAGTCGGACCGGGCCACGCGAGAGATCCGTGCCGCGATGCGCTCCGAAGGCAGGCGCGGCCTTCTGGTCCTCGCGGCGCCCCTCAGGCTACGTTATGCCTCACCACGCCCCATGGCCTCCCGTCCCACCGCCACCTTCCGGCACTCCGGTGCCGTGGTCACCCCGGCCATGGCCGAGGCGGTGCGAAGCGCGCACTTTGGCCGCGTGTCGCGGATTGCCCTGCGCGCCACCGGCGCCCGGCGGGCCATCTTCTGCGTCATCGAGGGCGCGCACGTGGCGAGCCTCGATGGCAGCGGGTTCGAGGCGGCGGCCGACCTCACGCCGCTCCGCCCGCGCCTGTCGGCGTTGCTGCGGGCCGTCGCGCGCGGCAGCGACATCGTTTCCGTGGACGATGCGGATCGGCACGAGGCGGCCGCCCCGTGCGCCGCCGACCCCGACGGTCCGCTCGGCAGTGCGATCCTCGCGCCGCTGCACGCCCGGAACGGCTCGGTGAGCGGATGCGTGGCCGTCTTCGATGCGCCGGGACGCGCCTGGAGTGCCGACGACGTGGAGACGGTGCGTGACATCGCCCACGCCACCGCCACGGCCATCGCCTTCGTGGAAGAGGTGGAGATCCGCGAGTCCATCGAAGGTTCGCTCGTGGCCAGCGAGCGCCGCCTTCGTGACCTGCTCGACGGCACCACCGACCTCGTGCACACCATCGGCGCCGACGGCCGCCTCCGGTACGCGAACCGGGCGTGGCGCGACGCGCTCGGCTATCGCGAGGAAGAAGTCGTCGCGCTGACCGTGGCCGACATCCTCGCCGCGGACCAGCGCGAGACCTTCGATGTCGCCCTCGACTTTGCCCGCACCGCCGGCGAGGTGCGCGGCGTCTCCACGATCCTGCGCCACGCCAGCGGGCGCCGCGTGGTGGTCACCGGCCACCTGCGCCGGCGCGACGAGGAATCCGGCACCGCGTCCATCGAGGCGGTGTTTCGCGACGTCACGGCGCAAACCACCATCCAGTCCGAACGTGAGCGGCTCATCGCCACGCTCGAGGCCACGACCGACGTGGTGGCCATCATGGACCTGAACGGCCTCGTGTCATACGTGAACGAGGCGGGGCGGCGGCTGCTGGGCCGCCACGGCCGCGCCGACGTGGTGGAAGTGCCCCTCTCGCTGTTGCATCCCGACTGGGCCTACGCGCGCCTCGTGGGCGAAGCCATTCCGGGCGCCATCGCCACCGGCAGTTGGAGCGGCGAGACCGCCGTGCGCGACGACCAGGGCAACGAGTACCCCGTGTCGCAGGTGGTCGTGGCGCACGAGTCGTTGCGCGGCGGCGTCTGGTTCCTTTCCACGATCATGCGCGACATCTCGGAGCGGAAACGCGTCGAGGAGGAACTGCGCGACTCGGAGCAGCGCTTCCGCCGCCTCTCCGATGCCTCGCGCGACGGCATCGCCGTGGTGGAGGACCGCGTCATCACCGACGCCAACCGCGCCGTCTCGCGGATGTTCCTGATCGGCGAGGACGAACTCATCGGGCTCCCCGTGACGCAGCTGGTCGCGCCCGAGCACCGTCAGGACCTCGCGGGCTACCTCTCCGGCGGCCTGGATGGCACGATGGAGACCACGGGACAGCGGCGCACGGGGGCCACCTTCGACCTCGAGATCGGCATGCGCCCGCTCTCGTTGCACGGCCGGGTGGCGCGCGTGCTCGTGCTCCGCGACATCTCGGGCCCGAAGGAGGTGGACCGGATGAAGAGCGAGTTCGTGAGCACGGTGTCGCACGAGCTGCGCACGCCGCTCACCTCCATTCGCGGCGCGCTCGGCCTCGTGCAGGGGGGCGCCGTGGGCGCGCTGCCGCCCAAGGCGGCCGACCTGATCGGCATTGCGCTGGGCAACACCGAGCGGCTCACCCGCCTCGTGAATGACCTCCTCGACCTCAACAAGCTGGAAGCGGGTCGGCTCGAGCTGCACCTGGCGCCGCTCTCCGCCCGCGAGGTCATCGACGCCGCCGTCCGCGAGCTCACCCCGGTCGGCGCCGCCCATCGCGTCACGATCGCGGGTGAGAGCGACGGCGCCGCCATGATCATCGGCGACCGGGACCGCATCCTGCAGGTGCTCACGAACCTCATTTCCAACGCGATCAAGTACTCGCCGGACGGCGACACGATCCGCGTGCGCGCCCGCCGAGCCGCCCACGCGGTGCGCATCGAAGTGGAAGACCACGGGAGCGGCATTCCGGCCGACCAGCTGGGGCGCCTCTTCCAGCGGTTCCAGCAGGTGGGCGATGCGTCCCAGCGGAAGTCGGGGACCGGACTCGGGCTCGCGATTTCGCGCTCGCTCGTGGAGATGCACAACGGGCGCATCGGCGTGGAATCCACGCCGGGGCACCGCACGATCTTCTGGTTCGAGATCCCGGCCGCCGGCGAGGGCGCGTGACCACGCTGCCGCCCACCGTCGCCTGGACGGCCGACGGTCGCGGCGTGCGCGTCGTGGACCAGCGCCGCCTGCCCGGCGAGCTCGCGTTCCTCGAGTTGCGCGACACCGACGCGGTGGTCGACGCCATCCGGTCCCTCGCCGTGCGCGGGGCGCCGGCCATCGGCGTGGCCGGCGCCATGGGCCTCGCCGCCGCCATGGTCGCGGGCCCCGCGCCGGCGCTCGCCGACTTTGCCGCGCGCTTCGCGGCCACGGCGGACGCCATCGAGCACGCCCGCCCCACGGCCGTGAACCTCCCGTGGGCGATCGCGCGCATGCGGCGCGCCGTGGCCGCACAACTCGGCGATCCCGCGACGGCGATGCGCACGCTGTTCCTCGAGGCGGAGCAGATCCGCGCCGAGGATGCGGCCATGTGCGAGGCCATCGGCGCGCACGGGCTCGCGTTGCTGCGCGACGGCATGCGGCTGCTCACGCACTGCAACGCGGGCGCGCTGGCCACCGCGGGGATCGGCACGGCCCTCGCCCCCGTGCACCTCGCGGCGCGAGCCGGGTGGGCGCTGCACGTGTTTGCCGACGAGACGCGCCCGCTGCTGCAGGGCGCCCGCCTCACCATGTGGGAACTTGCGCAGGCCGGTGTCG
>JANLSF010000188.1:0-1854 GCA_031362285.1 Gemmatimonadota bacterium
ATCCCGGCACCGAGGAAGTCCATGTCGTGATCGTCGCCCACAGCCTCGGCACGATCGTGACCAGCGATGCCCTCGCGCTCATGGGCGAGGGGACGTTCCCCAAGAACGGTCGCTTCGGCGCCCCCAAGTACTTCGTGGACTGCCTCTTCACGCTCGCCAACGTCACGCAACTGGGGCCGCAGGGGCTCATCGACATCGACTCGCGCACGCGCTGTGTGCGTCCGCTGTCGGCCCCACCGTGGGCGCCGGGCGCTTTCAACTACCTGCGCCGGTTCGTGAACGTGCGCCACGAGCTCGACCCCTTCTGCTGGTGGGATCGCTTCGTGCCCGCCGAGGAGTGGGGCGCGGACTACCAGGTGCCCACGGGCATCGCACACCTGCACCAGGCCAACACGCACGGCTTCGCGCACTACCTCAAGCACCCGCGCACACACGTGCCCCTGCTGCGGGCGCTCTTCGGGCGCGCGACGGTGTCGCCGGACCAGGCGGCAGCGGCCATCGCGGCCTTGCCCGTCACCGGCGTCGCCGGCTGCGATGCCGCGATCGCGAAGCTTCGCGCCGAGCTCACCGAGCTCAAGAACCGACTGGCGGCCAACGACCCGGCCTGGGACGACATCGCGAAGGCTGCGTACGAGTGCTATCTCACGACCAAGCGAGCGATCAATGCCTGCAAGAAGCTGCCGTCGGGCATGTAGGGTCGTTGGGGTGACACTCCTGGCGAGCGCCGGGAGCGCCACCTTGGCGCGCGCCCAGCGCAACGTGGAGCAGGACTGCACGGGACCCATCGTGCATGCCGACTTGGCCACCGCCTGGAAGAGCCTGAACCCGGACAGCGTGTACGGGCGACTCGCCGCACGCCCGCTGTCGTTCGGCACGGTGGGGGAGTCGCTCGTCGCGTATGCCACGGAGCTCGCACGAAGTGCGGGAGCGAGCGGCCCCAGCCCGCAGCTCCTGGTTCAACTCGATACCCTGCGCCTCCAGCTGAGACAGGACGCGGCGGCGGGGGGCGACGGCGCGACCACGAGTGCCGTGCAGCCGGGCCGGTTCGGGTCGATCGTGGACGACGATGGATCGCTCCGCTACTTCGTCGGCTTCGCCCCGAGTCCCTTGACGATCGCGGGCACGGCGAGTGAGGGCACCGCGCGTCCCCTCTGTTGGCCCATCCGCCTTGCGCGGCGCGTGGCTGAGCGCGCGACCACCAAGGAACGTCTCGTAGCCGTGACCGAATTGAAGGCGATGCGCCACAAGTGGGAGGCGTTCAAGGAACATGGGCAGTCCATGCTCCCGCATGAGTTGCTGGTGAACGACTTCCTGCGGTCGGCCTTCGGCAAGACGGTCGGCGGCTGGTTCGGACACGACGACGCCGGTGACCTCTCACCACCGGGGTGGCAACTGGTGCTGCTGCATCCCTCGGTGGGGATCGAGATCCGGCCGATCGCGGTCCAAGGCGCGCGCACCTCGGAGGCGATGGCACTGGAGTGGGGCGGCGTGCGCGTCTACGGCAGTTCGCGGGCATGGCATGTGGGCGCCTCCTACTTCACGAGCTTCGCGGCGCGCAGCGACTTCGGCTCCGCCGACGGACTGATCCTCGCCGCGTCCCCCATCGGGTGGTTCGGCATCACCCGGTTCACGCCGCCGGGCGGCAAGGAGTCGTATGGCGGCGTGCTCTCCATCGACGCGTACCGGCTGCTGGATCGCTGGAAAGAGTACGGGACCGAGCAGCAAGCCAAGGTGGCGGCGAAGTTGACAGCGTGCCAGACGCTCGAGCCCAAGACAGCGTGCATCGGGAAGGGACCATGAGCGACGGCGGCAACACGGGGCCCACGTCCACGCAGGGCAACGCCGAGCATGGCA
>JANLSF010000210.1:0-3045 GCA_031362285.1 Gemmatimonadota bacterium
CCTGGACGCAACCCGTGATGGTGCCCTCACCCAGGCGTTGAATCCGGGCCACCTGTCCGTTCGAGTCGATCACCTTCGCGCGCACGTAGCCCTCGGCCCCCGTGATGCGATAGACCGCGGGGTTGGCGGTGGCCTCCGCGAGCAGCCGCCCCTCGCGCCCGATGAAGCGCACGCGGAACTTCGTCGTGCCCTCGGCGCGCACCACGATCCGCACCTCGCGGTCGGTGGACGTGACCTCGGACAGCGTGACCCCCGTGGAGCTGTAGAAGTCGCCGCGTTCGAGCGCCGCCACGATCTCGCGGGCGTCCAACCGCGGGGCGCGCACCATCACCCAGCCGCGTCCCGGGCGTGACGCGGTGGGGTCCCACGGCCGGGTGAAGTGATGGGCGTCATCGGTGGCCAGGCCGTAGAGCAGCTTGCCCGACGTCAGGATGTCGTCCCAGATCTCCTCGAGCCCGGGCATGCCGCCGCCCCCTTCGTTGTTCACCGACGGGTGGCCGTTGAAGATCTCGAACAGCCGGTCGCGCTCCACGCGCTTCAGGTCGGCCGCCGTCACCGCCCAGCCGAAGTTCGGATGGTTGAGGTGCGGCAGTCCGTGCGCCGCCCGGATGGCGTCCACGGTGCGCTGGATCGCCTCGCTCATGGTCGCCCCACCCTGCGGTGGCACCGCCCGGTCGACCATCAGCCCGTTCATGTGCAGCGGCTTGCCGCCCACGCGGTCGGTGACCTCTTCGCCGGGAACGAGCAGGAACTGCTCGTCCATCCCCATGAGCGCGTTCAGTCCGTCGACGCTCGTGAGCACGTTATGGTCGGAGAGCACGAGGAACTGGTAGCCGTTGGTCCGGTACCAGCGCGCCACGTCGTCGGGCGACGTGTCGCCATCGCTGTTGAGCGTGTGCGTGTGCGTGTTGCCGCGATACCAGTGCATGGCCGGCGCCTGCGCCGCCACCACGGCGACGCAGGACAGCTCGGCCACGAGCAGCAGGGCGGCGCCCCGCATCACGGCGCCGCGCTGCTCGCCGGCGGCAGCGTGCGATACCGCTTCTGCAGCTCGTCGCGGCGGCTCGGCCCTTCCACGCGCCGCCCCTTGATGAGCACCGCCTCGGCGCGGGTGGCGAACTCGAACGGATCGCCGTTCCAGACCACCACGTTCCCATCCATGCCCGGGGCGAGCGCGCCGATGCGGTCGCTGACGCCGAAGGCCTCGGCCGGGCCGAGAGTGAGCGCCCGGAGTCCGTCATCCCACGAGAGCCCCGACGAGACGGCATTCCCCGCCTCGTAGCGCACGTTGCCCGCGTTGAACGTCGCGCCGTCCGCGTACGAGTCGGAGATGAGCACGACGTTGACGCCCGCCTTCCGCAGCAAGGCGGCGTTGTCGCTCCGCTGGCCGAGCGAGGCGAAGTTCTTCGGGATGTTGAGGATCCCGCCCGTGATGACCGGGATCTTCGCCGCCGCCAGGTCGCCCGCCACCATCCAGGCCTCGGCGCCGCCGTTCAGGATCACCTTGAGCTTGAAGTCGCGGGCCAACTTGATGACCCCCTCGATGTCGCTGCGCCGGTCGGCGTCGATCATGAGGGGCAGGGTGCCCGCGAGCACCGGCTGCAGCGCCTCGAGGTCCGCCTTGCTCGCCGCGAGCGCGCGCGAGTTGCCGAGCTCGTACTGCGCGCGCCGAGTGGCATACACCTTCGCGTCGGTGAGCAATTCGCGCATGCGCGCGAACAGCTCACCACGCGCGCCAGCGCGGCCCACGGCCGCGACCATCGCGACCGGTGCCTTCCTGACGAGCGCCTCGGCCGTGGAGCCGGTGAGGTCGATCATGGCCGCCTGGCCGCTCACCCAGCCGCCCTGCGGCAGCGCGACCACGGTGGTGAGGCCATCGTTGCGCGCCTGGGGTATCATCACCGAGTTGGCGTTGAGTCCCTCCCAGGGCTGGAAGAAGGCCGCGACCCCCTTCTCCCCGCGGGCGGAGTTGTCGCGCGTGTCGCTCACGGCGCCCACTTCCACCAGCCCGAGCCCGGTGCCCACGTTGATGAGGCCCGGGGTCACCCACTTGCCTCGGGCATCAATGACCGTGGCACCGGCGGGCACGGCGGCCCCCGCACCCACGGCGGTGATCTTCCCGTCGACGATGACGACGGTGGCGTTCTCGATCTTCGGGCCCTTGACCGGGTACACGGTGCCCCCGGTGATGGCCACGGACTGGGCACCGGCCAGCGGTGCCAGGAGGACGATCGCGCCGGCGGCGCGCATGAGGTGGCGGCGCATCAGCGGCTCCCCCCCATCGCGACGGGGACGAAGCCGAGCTCGAAGTCCGTCTTCCACCAGGTGCGCGCGTCGCTGCGATCGAACGCCAGGGCCCCGTCGATCCACACCTTGTCCGCCTTCGTGTAGACGCTGAACGGGTTGCCGGTCCAGAGCACCACGTCGGCATTCTTCCCCTGCGCGAGGGCGCCGATCTTGTCGTCGAGGCCGATCGCCCACGCCGGGTTGCTCGTGATCCACTTGATGGCGTGCTCGGGCGCGATCGTCATGCCCATGGCGGCTCCGGCCGCCACGCCCTTGGCGGCGTCCTGGTTCAGCCGCTGCGTCCCGACCGCGTCGTCGGAATGCACGATGGCGCGCGCGCCCGCCGCGTCGACCAGCGCGAGGTTGCCGCGCACGCCGTCAAGCGCTTCCATCTTGAAGCCACCCCAGTCGCTCCAGATCGACGCCGAGATCCCTTCCTTCGCGAGCACGTCGGCGATCTTGTACGCCTCGACGCCGTGGTGGAAGGAGCGGATCTGGTAGCCGAACTCCTTGGCAATGTCGATCATCTGGATCATCTCGTCGGCGCGGTAGCAGTGGTTCTGCACGTAGATGTTGCCGCGCAGCACCTCGGCCAGCGTCTCGAGCTGGAGGTCGCGCGTGGGCGGATCGCCGGCCCGCGCCTCCAGCCACTTGTCCCACCGCCGACGATAACCGTCGGCGGCGATCCTGGGGGCGCGATAGCCCGCCAGGTTGCCCTGGCACTTCTATGCGAGCCGCGGCGCGTCGACGCGCATGGCC
>JANLSF010000227.1:0-2158 GCA_031362285.1 Gemmatimonadota bacterium
ATGCGCAGCAGGATGCCGACGCCGATCCAGCAGGCCAGCAGGAAGGAGCCACCGTAGCTGAAGAACGGGAGCGGAATCCCCGTGATTGGCATGAGGTTGAGCGTCATGCCCACATTCACGATCACGTGGACGAACCAGCTCGCCCCCAGCCCGAACGCCACGAGGGAGCTGTACTGGTCGTTGGCCCGCTGGGCCACGCGCACGGTGCGCAGGAACAGCCCCAGAAAGAGCGCAAGCGCGATCGAGACGCCGAGGAACCCCAGCTCCTCGCCCACCACCGAGAAGATGAAGTCGGTGTGCTGCGCCGGGAGGAAGGCCAGCCGCTTCTGCGTGCCCTCGAGATATCCCTTGCCGAACCAGCCGCCGGACCCGATCGCGACCTGCGACTGGATCACGTGGTAGCCCGACGCGCGCGGATCGCTCTGGGGATCAAGGAACACGAGCAGCCGGCGCTGCTGGTAGGGGGCCAGCCGTTCCCAGAGGATCGGGGCGACCACGCCGGAGACGACGTTGGCCGCCACCACCGCGATCCCCTCCCACAGGTACGGGCGGTACCAGATGACGAGCGCCACCAGGCCGATGAACCAGATCCCCCACGCGCCCGTGTTGAAGGCGAGGATGAGCGACACGCCGGGGCTCGCCACCAGCAGGAGCAGCGGCCACTTCACGCCACTCCAGAACAACATGCAGAAGAAGATGCCGATGAACACGATCCCCGTGCCCAGGTCGGGCTGGAGCATGATCAGCACCCACGGAACGAGGACCACGAGGGCCGGCTGCCAGAGCTCGAGCAGCGATGCCGGCGCCTCGCGCCTCGCGGCGAGCACGCGGGCGAGCATCAGCACCACGAACACCTTCATGAGTTCGGACGGCTGTCCCAGCCGCACCCCGGCAATCGTGAGCCACCCCTTCTGGCTGGCGGCGGTACCGGCGCCCGAGCCGAAGGCGAGCGTGAAGACAAGGAGGCCCAGGCCACCCAGGTACACCGGCCAGGCGCTCCACTCCAGGAGGCGCACGGATGCCCGGCTCGCGAGGACGGCGGTCAGCGCCGCCACCACGAACCACCCGACCTGCCGCTGCCATGCCTTGGCCACGAGCGGCACCACGACGTCGGTCTGTCCGGCGCTGTAGACCGTCGCGATGCCGAAGATCGTGAGCAGCACCGCCAGCGCGGCGAGGGGCCGATCGGCCAGGGTCCGGCGAATCACGGTCCCGCCTCCGTGACCGGAATCGGCGCCGTCTTCACCTTGAGGTAGCGCTCGATGATTTTCGACGCGATCCGCGCGGCCCGCGTGCCGTGGCCCCCGAACTCCAGCATGACCGCCACCACCACCTTGGGGTCGTCGGCCGGCGCCATGCCCACGAACCAGGCATGGTCGCGCTTCGGGTCCTGCGAGTTCTGCGCGGTGCCGGTCTTCCCCGCCAGCCGCACGCCGACGATGGCGGCGCTCGCGGCGCTGCCGCCCGCGCTGACCACGCCGACCATGGCCTCGCGGAGTGCCGCGAGCTGTTCCCGGGTCAGCGACATGATCGAGTCGCGTGGGCTCGCGCGCGGCACGAGGCTCGGGGTGGCGAGGCGACCGTCGGTCGCGAGCGCGGTGTAGAAGCGCGCCATGTTCAGCACCGTCTGCGAGTTCTCGCCCTGGCCGATCGACAGGTTGAGCACGACCGCGTTGGACCAGCCGCGCGCGCCGTAGCGCTTGTTGAAGTAGTCCACGGCATAGGGAAACTGCGACGGCGATTCCTCGGGGAGGTCGATGCCCGTGCGCTCGCGCATCTTGAGCGAGACGCCGCCGGCCACCAGGCGCGAGAGGCCGAGCTTGAGGCCCAGTTGGTAGAAGTACACGTCGCACGAGACCGCGATCGCCTCGCGGAGCGTCACGGACCCGTGCCCCTTCTTCTCCCAGCAGCGGAAATAGCGATTGCCGAACTGGTACCCGCCCGCGCACGGGGTCGGCATCCGGTCGTCGAGCCCCACCACGCCGTTCTCGAGCGCGAGCAGGGCGGTGGCCAGCTTGAACGTCGACCCGGGCTCGTACCGCCCCTGCAGCACCTTGTTGTACAGCGGGCGCCGCGGGTCGGTGTTGAGGGCCTTCCAGTAGTCGGCGGGGATGCCCCCGGTGAACCGGTTGGGGTCGTACGCGGGCGCGGAGTGCAG
>JANLSF010000241.1:0-1514 GCA_031362285.1 Gemmatimonadota bacterium
GGCCACCACGTCGTCGTACTCGGAGGCGCCCGACATGCCGGCCCGGGCCGGATGCTGGAAGTCACGGCCGTAGCCGATGCCCAGGCGATAGTTCACCGCCAGCACCACGAAGCCGCGGCTGGCGAGGTACTGGTTCACCGCGTAGCAGTTGGCGTAGTAATCCGAGTAGTGAAAGCCGAGGAGCATCTGACGCGGCGGTCCCCCGTGCACGAAGATCACGGCGGGACGGCGGGCGGCGGCGCCGGCGGGGCGGAAGAGCTGGCCGTGGATGGTGAGGCCGTTCGTTGACCGGAAGGTGATCGCCTCCGGCGTGACGAGCTGCGCCGACGGAAAATCGGCCGGCACCGTCGCGTCGCCGATCGTGCGGCGCCCTGAGCCGTCGGCCTGCACCACCATCGCCACCGCCGGTCGCGTGGCACCGGCCGCGAACGCGGCAATGGTGGCGCCATCGCCGGTCACCACCGGCATCCACTCCAACCCGGCGCCCGGCGTCAGCAGGTGCGGATCGGCCCGGTCGAGCGGCACCTTCAGCACGTGCCGCCGGTTGAGGTCCTGCGCGTCGGGGCCGGTGTTGGCCGAGGCCACCAGGAAGCGACCGTCGGCACTCATCGACACGTGCTCCACCATGTACGCCCCGGGTGTCAGCAGGCGCGGCGCGGCGGCGGCGGCGTTGTTGGCGTAGAGATTGGGCCACCCGACCAACAAGGAGAGGAAGGCGATGCGGTCGTTCGCTCCCCATTGGAGGTTGGGGCCGCCGTGCGTCCCGGGCACGCTGCCCCGCATCGTCCGGGGTGCCGTCCAGAGCACGCGGCCCGCTCCGGTGGCCACGTCGGCCGTCCAGATGCTCCAGGGCTGGTGTCGTGGGACGAGCGCCGAGTCGGGGGCCCCACCGGCGCCCGGGTGGCGCACGAAGGCGAGGCGGGTCCCGTCCGGCGACCAGCGCGGCATGCCGTCACGCGAGGTGGACGGAGCCAACCAGCGGATGGGCGTGGCGCTGTCGGCGAAGATGCCGATGAAGGCATGGTCCCCGCGCTGCGACACGAAGGCCAGACGCGACCCGTCCGGCGACCAGGTGAGGTCGGTGAGGGTGCCGTTGGCCTGGACGAGGCGTCGGGCGGGGCCGCTGCCGTCGGTGGGCACCACCCAGATGGCCCGGTCGCGCTCGAACGCGACGAGGTCGCCCGCGGGCGACAGCGCCGGTCCGTCACCGTCGGCGATGGCCTTGGGGAGGCCCCCGGCGAAGGGCACCGCCCAGAGCTGCACGCGCGGCGCCGTCGGGAGCGATCGCCCATTGGGCGGCGGCGCCTCCCAGTTGGCACTGTGTTCGCCGCCACGAGCGTAGACCACCCACCGTCCGTCCGCCGAGAGCTGCACCGAGGTCAGCTCCTGCCCGTCGTCGTCGCGGTACGCGGTGACCATGCGGGGACGGAAGTCGGGGCCCTCGGCCACGTACACGTTGCGCCGGCCCCGTTCGTCGACCGCCCACGCAATGCGGCTCCCGCGCGCGGATGCGG
>JANLSF010000264.1:0-1625 GCA_031362285.1 Gemmatimonadota bacterium
CCTGGCTGCGCATCGCCCCGCGCGCAGCTCGAGAGCCCGCAGTGCAACGACAACGTCGACAACGATGCCGACGGGCTTATCGACCTTCTCGACGCGAACTGCTCGGCCGCTTGGGACAACAGCGAAGCGCCACAGCCCCCGGCTGGCGGCTGTGGGATCGGCCCCGAACTCGCGCTCGCGATCCCATTGTTGGGGTGGCTCCGCCGGCGGCGAGGTTCGTCCGGTGATTCGCGACGGGCCCGCAGCATTCCTTCCTAATCAATTCGAAAGGAACCCGACCATGTGCTCGCCGACTAGAACCGCGCCGGTTCGGCGAAGCAGCGCATCGTGCAGCGCGTCCGCGAGGGCGAGCGCACGCGCATCCGCGACGAGTTCACCGACAAGGTCGGCGACCTCCTCTCCGGCGAGGTGCAGCAGATGGAGCGCGGCAAGCTGGTCATCATGCTCAACAAGTTCCGCGAGGCGGAGGCGATCATGCCCTACCGCGAGCAGAACCATCGCGAGCACTTCCAGCAGGGCGAGCCGATCCGCGCCGTGCTCAAGCGCGTCGAGGAGACGCCCAAGGGCCCGCGCCTGATCTTCTCGCGCGCCGATGCCCTGTTTGTGCAGGCCCTCTTCAAGCTCGAGGTCCCCGAGATGCAGCAGGGGATTGTCGAGGTGCGCGCCAGCGCGCGCGAAGTGGGCAGCCGCACCAAGATCGCCGTCTTCTCGCGCGACGACGCCATCGACCCGGTGGGCGCCTGCGTGGGCCTCAAGGGCAGCCGCGTGCAGGCGGTCGTCAACGAGCTGGGCGGCGAGCGCATCGACATCGTGCCGTGGTCGTCCGACCCGGAGCGGTTCGCGAAGCTCGCGCTCGCGCCGGCCAAGGTGGCCCGCGTCTTCTCCGACCACGCGGCCAAGGCCATCCAGGCCGTCGTGGACGAGGACCAGCTCTCGCTCGCCATCGGGCGCAACGGACAGAACGTGCGCCTCGCCTCCGAACTCACCGGGTGGAAGATCGACCTCTACTCGAGCCGGGAGTGGATGGAGCGCGGTGGCGAAGGCAACATCTTCGCGCCGTTGCCCGAGGAGCAGGACGCCGCCGCCGACGTGCCGCTCACCGACATCCGCGGACTCGAGGTGGCCACGGTGGCCGTGCTCGAGAACGCCGGTTTCAAGACGCTCAACGACATCATCGACCTGGAGCGCGAGGATTTCCTCAAGCTCCCCGGCATCGCGCCGGCCGAGGCCGATCGCATCATCGCCATCCTCGACGAACTCACCACCGACGACGGCAACGCCGCCGTGGGTGAGGGTGCGGGGGAAGGGTAGGGCTCGTGGAGACGCACCTCGCCCGCCGCATCGCGGGATTGCTCGGGCTTGGCGCCCGCGGCCGCCTCGTGGTGATGGGCGTCGAGCAGGTGCGTGAGGCCATGAAGAAGGGCACGGTCGAGTTGCTCATCATCGCGGACGACGCGGCGGAGAACAGCCGGGAGAAGGTGATCCCGATGGCGACCGCGAAGCAGGTGCCCGTGCTCGAGGGACCGCACGCGGTGATCATGGGGCGGGCAATGGGGAAGGAACAGGTGGCGGCCGTCGGAGTGACGGATCGCCGGCTCGCGAAGGGGATTCGCGAGCTCATGGAA
>JANLSF010000136.1:0-4500 GCA_031362285.1 Gemmatimonadota bacterium
ACAGGAAGACGTTGGGGGCGCCGGCCCGATCCGAGATGTATGCGATCGAGCGCCCGTCGGGGGCCCACATCGGGTTGATGCTCAGACCGGCTTGCCCCGGCAGGGTGGTGATCGCGCCCCCCTCGAGGTCGAGGATCGTGACCGAGAGCGGCGCGAACTTGAGCTGCTTGAGGTCGGTGCCGGGACCGCGGTCGCTGATGAAGGCGATCGAGCGTCCGTCGGGCGACCACTGCGGCATCAGGTCGCCGTAGATGTCGTGCGTGAGGCGGCGCAGGTTGCGCCCGTCGCGGTCGATCATGTACAGGTCGGTGATGCCGCCGGCATTGCCGCTGAACACGAGGCGGCGCCCGTCGGGCGACCAGCTCGGGTTGAGCGCCTGCTCCACCGCGATGTTGTCGAAGCTGCGCGCGAGCTTGAGCGACTTCACGTCGAGGATGTTGAGCACGTCCTTGCCGTCCTTCTGCGCCGTGAAGGCGAGGCTCCGCCCATCGGGCGAGAAGGCGCTCTGCGAGTACAGGAGCCGGAGCTCCTCGAAGTCGGCGTTCGTCGTGGTCGCCACGAGGCGCTTGATCCGCTTGCCCGAGCGCGCGTCCGCCAGCCAGAGGTCCGGGAACACCTCCCCGCGCAGGAACGAGCCGATCGAGATGAAGGCGATCGTGTTGCCGTCGTCGGACAGCGAGGGCGCCACGAACAGTGCGCCGCCGGTCTTCCGTTCGTTCAGCATCGACTGCGCGAACTTGCGCGGCCGGTCCTGCGCGGCGAGCGCGGGCAGCAACTGCGCCTGCAGCGACTCCTTCCACTCATCCCCCAGCTCGTCGAGGGTGATGCCCAGCTCGGCGCGGAAGGCCCGCTCCACGCCCCGGTTGGGCAGCCCGTTCATGATGTCGCCGATGACCTCGTCGCCCCACCGCGCGCCCACGTACGCCCAGAGCGAGGCGCCGTAGCGGTACGGGAAGTACTCGCGCGAGTTCATCGTCATCTGCTGGATCGTCGGCAGGTGGCCGTTGATCGCGGCATCGCGCATCACGAGCTTCGTCTGCGGGTGATTGGGGCCCAGCGTGAGGTACTCGGCCATCCCCTCGATGAACCAGAGGGGCGGATTGACCTGCGCCAGGGCCTGCAGGCCCGCGCCCGCCTGCCCGCGGGCGAAGATGTCGTACTGGAACACGTGGACCATCTCGTGCGCGAGCACGTGCTCGAAGCTCTTGAGGTCGCCCGTGAACGGGATCTGCGCGCGCTGCCGCAACGCGTCGGTCACGCCGCCCGTGCTCTCGCCCAGGTCGCCGGTGATGTTGTTCTGCCCGAACCCCTGCCGCGACGCGAAGAAGATGAGCGGCTTCTTCTCGCGGAACTGGTGCTTGAGGAGCTTCGAGAGCCGCGCATACGAGCGCTCGGCCATCCGGGCCCCCTCGCGCGTGGCCTCGGTGATCTCGGGGTAGTAGTGGATCAGGAAGTGCTCGGTCTCGAGCACCCGCCAGTCGAACTTCTGGTACGAGACCTGGTTCTGGCCGAAGAAGCCACCCTGTTGCGCCGACGCGGGGAACGCGATGGCGGCGAGGAGGGCGGAGGCGGCGAGCGCACGGTGCATCGGGTTCATCAGGCCGTTCCCTGCGCCGCGACCTCGACCGAGGCGGCGTCGCTCCAGAGACGTTCGAGCTGGTAGAAGGATCGCAGCGTCGGGTGGAACAGGTGCACGACGACATCGACGAAGTCGAGGAGCACCCACCGGCCCTGCTGCAATCCCTCCACGTGGTGGACGGCGTGCCCCGCCTGCTTCATGGCCTCGATCACGTGCTGCGCGGTGCTGCGCACGTGGGTGTCGGAGGTCCCGCTCGCGATCACGAAGTAGTCGGTCATGTCCGTGACGCCGGCCAGGTCGAGCACCACGACATCGTTCGCCTTGTTGTCGAGGCAGTTGAACGCCGCCAACTGGGCCAGGGCCCGGTGGGAGGCGCGCGGCGGGACCGTCTTCTTGGAAGCCATGCGGAGGGCGGAGGACACGTGATCGATTCGAACTCCCGGCGAGACGAAAGGTTCCCCGCCAGCGCGAGAGCGGAAGATGGTGGACGGCCGCGCGAGCGGCCATGCCCGACAGACGGACACGGGGGGCCCGGCGTTAGTGGCCGGGCCCCCCGTGTCGGACCGTGCACGCCGCGAGCGAGGCGTGGCTAGCCCTTGATCACCCACACCTTGATCTCGGGGTGCACGCCGGCGTGGAGCCGGACCGGCACCTTGTAGACGCCGAGGGCCTTGATCGGCTCGTGCAGCTCGATCATGCGCTTCTCGACGTGGAAGCCCTGGGCCTCGAGCTGGTGCGCGATGTCGGTGGCGGTGATCGAGCCGAACAGCTTCCCCTCGTCGCCCACGCGCGCGGCGAAGGTCAGCTGCACCTGCTCGAGCTTGGTCGCGATTTCGCTCGCGGCCGCCTTGCGGGTGGCCTCGGCGGCCTCGAGACGGGCGCGCTCCTGCTCGATGCGCTTGCGGTTCCCGGCGGGGGCTTCGTACGCCAGCCCGCGCGGAAGGAGGAAGTTGCGGCCGTAGCCCGGTGAGACCTTCACGATCTCACCCGGCTCGCCAAGCTGGTCGATGGCCGCGCGAAGGATGACGTCCATGTTCACTCCGAAGATTGGGGAGACGGTCGGGCGCGGTTGCGCCAGTCGAGCCACGTGTCGCCCACGCCGAGCCCGAGGGCGACCGCCAGGAGCGCGGGGGCCGCCACGGGGAGGGCAAGGAGCGACGCGAGCACGAGCAGCGCGGTGGCCATGCGCCCCGGCTTGAAGAACCAGGCGAGCACTCCCAGCCCACGCAGGGCATGGAGTGCGCCAAAGAACACCAACAGGTTGAGTCCCAGCGGAACGACGCCGGGCAGGTCGGGCAGCACGAGCAGCGTGAGCCCCACGGCCAGCCCCCACACGAGGTGGTCGCTGAAGCGGAAGTCGCGCAGGGCCCCGAGCGCCGGCCCCAACGGCCGCCGCCCGAGGCGATGGTAGAGCGCCCAGGCCACGGCGAGCGCCGCCAGTGACTCGAGCGCCAGCATGGCCGGCCCCACGCGGGCATACGCCACCGCCATCGCTGGCAGCGCCCGCAGCTGGGCGAGGAAGTCGGTTCCGACCTCGGCCATTGCCGGCGACTTGGCGGCCGCCTGGGTCCATTCGCTGGACGCGAAGTACGCCTCCCACACCGCCACCGGCTTGGCGATCCGCTCGGCATACTCCCCCTGCAGCAGGGTCGCGAGACGCTCGTTCGCGCCCCGCGTCAGGAGGGCGAGCGTCGCGGCCCCCGTCACGGCCGCCCCCACGGCGAGGAGCGCCGGGGCGAGGAAGCGGATGCTCTTGCCCCCTCGGACCTGCAGCAACACGACGGCACCGAACAGCGCCGAAAGGGCGACGGCCCATCCGCGCTGCACGAGGTCGAACCCACCGCTCGGGGGAGGCCAGACCACCGCCAGCACGGCCACGCCGCCCCAGGCCAGGGCGAGCGCCAAGCTGCCGCCCGCCACCCAGCCGGCGAGCATCAGCGCGCCGAGGGCGGGAAGGACGAGCAGCAACGACCGGGTGACGGGGACGATGATGGCCGCCAACTGCGGGATGAGGACCATCCCGAGGAGCGCAACCACCAACAGGCCCCACCGACGGCGAACGCGCGGGGCGGTCGCCGGAGCGGGGGCGGTCATGGCTTACGGGGTGTGACCGCGGGTGTACGGAATCAGCGCGAGGAAGCGGGCCTTCTTGATGGCCTTGGCCAACTGGCGCTGGTGCCGGGCATCCACGCCCGAGAGACGGCTGGGGAGGATCTTGCCGGTGTCGGTGATGAAGCGGGCGAGCAGGCGGTCATCCTTGTGGTCCACGTAGCGGATGCCGGCTTCGATGATCGGGCTGGGCTTCTTGAATCGGCGCATGGTCTAGTCCTCGTCGTCGTCGTCGTCGCCGTCGCGCGCGGCCTTTGCCGCGAGCTCCGCACGGCGCGATTCGGGCACGCCGAGTTCGTGTTCGTGCAGCGACACCAGGTAGCGGATCACGCCATCGTCGAGCTTGAGTGCGCGCTCGTACTCGGGGAGCGTGGTCGGCTCCGTCGTGTAGTAGGCGATGACGTAGTAGCCGTTCTCACGGCGCTTGATGGGGTACGCGAGCTGGCGGCGTCCCCAGTGTTCCAGCTTGACCTCGCCGATGGGGCTGAGGAGAGCGTGGAAGCGGCCGAGCTTGTCGGCGATGGCGGCGTCTTCGAGGGCCGAATCGAAGATGTAGACCGCCTCATAGGTGCGAGGCATGCAGGCAAAGCTCCCTTTGGTCTTGGGAAGCCCCCCGCGCGCTTGCCAGGGCACGGGGGGAGGGGGATTGTGGGCGACGCCGGCCGTTTGGGCGAGGTCGCCTTGGTGCAGAGCCTTGTAGAGTAACCGATGATGGGCTCTGGCACAACGGAGTCCGGTCGCCCGAGTGTGTGAGCGACGCCACACGTTGTGGTGCCGACCCGACTGGTTGCACGCGGACCCGGCGTTACCCG
>JANLSF010000344.1:0-7495 GCA_031362285.1 Gemmatimonadota bacterium
GCCAAAGCCGCCTCCGAATCCGCCGCGTCCCCCGCCTCCCCCGCCTCGGCCGCGAGGTGGCTCGGTGACCTTGAAGAACGAATCCCATATCGGGTGATCCATGGGAATCTCGATGAAGCGCGACTCGGGCAGGACTTCGCGCATGCGCTCCTCGAGATTCAGGACCGCGCGGCCGAAGAAGTCGTCGAAGATCAGGAAGCCGCCCTTGTGGATGTAGGCGCGCACCCCGGCCAGCTCCTCCGGGCTCATCGTCCAGAAGCCCGGCTCCGACACGTAGCCCACCGGGAACTTGAAGATCTCCTTGTCGCCGAACCCGTAGATCACCGATCCCTCGAGGTGCGGCCGCATGGCCGAGACCTCGTCGAGGATCTTCATGAAATGGGTTTCGGACACGGGATAGTCGTGGTCCCACTTGAGGTCCCACCCGCCACCGAGCGGCTCGAACTTGACCCGCAGGAAGGTGAAGCGGCCGTCGTAGGCCACGTTCGGATTGGGATGCTCCCCCGGCGAACCACGCCGGAACCGCTGTGCCGGGAGCGCCAGGATGGGCAGCGCGAGGAGCGCCACCACCCACCAGCGGGGTCGTCGGGTCATGGGGCCTTCTCCGGGGTGCGGAGTGACAGCAGCAGGTCCTGCGCCGGTTCGAAGTTGGGGGCGAGGTCGAGCGCGCGCAGCACCTCGCGCCGGGCCGCCACCCGGTCACCAAGGGCGACGTACGACGCGGCAAGACGGTAGTACGCATCGGCCCGATCGGACGGGGCCAGCGCCAGCACGGCGCGACGCGCGCGCACCGCCACCGCGAACGCCTTCCGCGCCATGGCCACGTCGGCCAGGCGCGCCTGCACCTTGGCGTCGAACGGATTCACGAAGGCCGCCCGCTCGAGCGCCGCGAACGCGCCAGCCGAGTCGCGCGCCGTCTCCAGCAGCCCCGCCAGCGCGATGTTCTCGTCCACCGCGTCGCCGTCGCGCGACGTGATCCCCTTGAGCGCCGCGATCGACCCGGCCGCGTTCTTCCGGGCCGTCGCCGCGGCCAACAGGTAGTGATACCCGCTGCCCTGCTCCGTGAACGACGGGAAGAGCGCCACCGCCTGTTGGGCCGAGCGCTCCACGTCGTCCCACCGACGGTCCTTGAGCGCACGCGCTGCCTGCTCGAGCGCGCCCTGCAGCGGGCCGCCAAGGGCGAGCGCCGTGTCACCGTCGGCCCCGACGGTCACCACCGGCTTCACGGCGGCGAACTCGCGCGCAAACTTCGCGCGGAACCAGTGGTCGAACACCGAGTCGAGCGCGGCGGGGGCCAGCCCGTAGACCCGCTGCATCAACTCCGCCGTGCCGCGCCCTTCGCGGTAGCCGCCCAGCACGGTGCGCAGCCCCGCGATCCCCTTCCGCTCCTCGAGCATCTCGAATACGTACGCCGACAGCGCGTACGACAGGATCGTCTCCTCGCCGAAGCGCGGATGCACGAAGCCGTCGTTCAACCGGCTCACCGGGCGCAGCCGCCCCGCGCCGTACGCGGCCATGAGCATCGGCGTCACGCTCCCGCCCCACTCGGGGCGGGCGCGCCGTTCCTCGTACACCGAGAGCCCTTCCGACACCCAGCGCGGCATTCGGTTGTCGGTCATGCCGAGCGTGATGGTGTGCGCGAACTCGTGCCAGAGCACCGAGCCCCAGTGGAATTCCCCCGGCTTGCGCGCCGGCGGCGCGTCGAGGGCGATCACGTTGCCGAACGCCACGCCCAGCGCGCCGAGCCCGGCGAGCCCCACGGCGCGCACCGAGAAGTCGGCATGGCTGCGGAAGAACTCCGCCCGCACCACGCCGGTCGGCCGGAAGCCATAGCGCGCCGTGAGGGCCGCGTACGCCTCTTCGGCCAGCGGCGCCGCCTGCAGCGCCATCACCTCGGCGTCCTCCTTCTCGATCACCAGCTGGAAGTGCGTCGTCGTCACCGTGGTGGCGCTCGCGTAGCTGTCCAGCAGGTCGAGGGTGTTCTTCACCCACACGTCGTAGGGATCCAGCCTGAAGGCGCGCTCGAGCACGGCGCGCCCCTCGACCACCTGCCCCACGCGCAACTGGTTGATGCCCAGCAAGGCCAGTGCACGCGCGTCGCGCGGATCGCGCGTCACCCCGGCCTGCGCCCAGCGCACCGCTTCGGCGTACAGGCGGTTGCGCGCGGACACGTCGGCGAGTTCCACTTCGGCCGCGGCCGAGCCCGGGAGCCGCCGGTGCGCGCGCTCGAGCGCGACGCGATGCCCCGCGCTGTCGCCGGCGAGCAGCCGCGCGGCAGCGATCACCACCCACGGCTGCGGCGCGGTGCTGTCGTGCACGAGTCCGCGCCGGGCTTCCGCCGTGGCCTCGTCGTAGCGCTCGGCGTCGAGGAGCCGCCGGGCCGCGATCACCCGGGCATCGGTGTTGGCCGAGTCGAGGGCGAGCAGTCGCTGCAACGGGTCGCGGGGCGTGCGCCGCCCCTCGAAGGCATTGAGCCGCACGAGGGCCGCGAGGGCGCGGGGCTGTCGGGGGTTGGCCGTGAGCACCTGCTCCAGCGTCGTGCGCGCGTCGGGGCCGTTGAATTTCTCGAGAAACAGCTCGCCCAGTTCCGCCTTGGCGTCGAGGCGCGACGGCTCGAGCGCGAGCAGGGCGTCGTAGTAGCGCAGCGCGTCCTTGAACCGTTGTGGATCCGACCGGCCCAGCAGGCGCGTGGCAATCGCCATCGCATGCACCTCGCTCGCTGTCCGCGCGCTGCCCCGCCCCTCCATCGTGTTCACGAGTCGCTCGAGCCGCGCGTACGCGCTGTCGCCGGCGCCCCGATCGCGCTGAAGCCGCAACCGCTCCACGCGCGCGCGCAGCGAGTCCGCCCCGCGTTCGGCCGACGCATAGGCGTTGTCGGCCTCGCCAAGTCGGCCCTGCGCCTCGAGCACGGGGGCGAGGGCGAGCGCCACGACCGGGACCGCGCGCCAGCGCGCGCCGCGTTCCATCGCGTCGGCATGGCGTCCCTGGTCGGCGAGCGTGCGGATCTGCGTCGCGGCCGCGCCGGCGCCGGTGGTGTCGCCGGCGCCTCCCTGAGCCCGGAGCGGAGTCGGCAGCGCCGCCGTGCCAACGAAGCACAGCGCCCCCGCCAGGGCGCGGGCTCCCCGCCACCAACGGCGCGCGCGCCAGGCGCGGCTCATGGCTTCCCCCCGGCGTCGAGGGCCCGCAGCGCCCGCGTGGCCATCGCCAGCTCCACGATCAACGGCTCGAGCGCCTGCTGGTACGCCGCCTCGCTCATGTCGCCACGCTTCGCGCGCAGCGCGTCGATGCGCGCCTGCACCGCCGCGCGATCGCGGAGCAGGGCGGCCGCCGCCGGGTTGGCCGCCACGGCGCCGCCGCCGGCCGGGGCCAGATAGAACGAGCGCGCCCGTCCACCGTCGGCGCCGTCGGCGAGCTGCGGATGCTCCGTCGGCAGCCGGTTCCCCTGCGTGAACAGCTGCTCCACCTCGTGCTGCGCATGGGTGAACGCCTCGAGCAGCGACACCCGTCCATCCTTGTCGGTGTCGCCCACGTCGGTGGTGAGCGCCCGCACGAAGTAGCCGGGAAAGAGCGTCTCGTTCTGCTCGCGGCCGCTCTTGGTGGCCGTGATCACGATGCGGCGCGGTCCGCCGAGCGCGGCCAGGAAGTCGCCGCTCGCGCTGCCCGTGTGGATGAAGGCCACCGTGGGCGCGGTGGCCGGCGCGAGCACCCGCTTGAAGTCGTCGGGCGACATGTCGGGCCCGGGCAGGTTCACGCGCGCCTCGCCGCTCAGCATGCTGCCGTGCGCCATCAGCACCACCACCAGCCGGTCGGCGACCGTCAGCGATCGCGCCAGCGCGCCAAGCACCCGCTCGACCGTGGCCTTGCTCGATCGCCCGTTCACGCGGCCGGCGTCCCGGGTGGAATCCTCCTCGAGCACCGTCACCTGGGCCGCACCGAGCCCGAACCGCGCCGTGCCCGCCGCGGCCAGCGCCATGGCCATCCCGTGCCACTGCTCGGCGATGCGCGGCTCGCCACTCACGCCCGTGATCACCACCAGGTGCGTGGCGCCGCCGTCCTGCGCCCGGGTCGGGGCCACCATCGCCACCGAGAGCAGCAGCGCGCACGCGAGGCGCCGCGCCCTCACCGCAGCCCCCGACGCCGGCGCAGCGCCCACTCGCCGCCCAACAGCGTGAGCAACACCACCAGCACGAGCGGCATGTCCCACAGGTCGAGCCGGCGCACCTCGGTGGCCCCGCTCGTGCTGTAGGCCAGGTCGCGCGCCGCATCGGTCGCGTTCGCCGGCGTGTACATCCGCCCCCCCGTCTCGCGTGCGAGCTGCTCGAGCAGCGCATCGCGACGCTCGGCGCCGAAGTACTCGTCCACCGGGTCGGCCACGCGCACATATGCCACCGGCGACGTGGTGGTGTCGGCGCCGACCACGGCGCGCACCCGCACCTCGTGCACGCCGTCCTTCTCCGGCACGAAGCTCGCCGCGTACTCGCCGTCGCGGTCCACCGCCCAGTCGAACGCCACCGGCTGCACGGCGCCACCGGGAGTCGTCACCGTGCCGCTCACCGACACGCCATTGCGCCGCAGGTAGCTGCTGTCGCGGACGATCGCCCGCACCGGCACCGCCTCGCCGGTGGCGCACTCGTCGTCGGCCACCGCCTCCACGCGGTCGGGCACTTCGCTCACCAGCCAGCGCAGCATCTGCCGCCAGAGCACCTCGTGCGTGGAGTCGTCCACCGCGATGTCGGCATGCATCTGCCAGAGCCAGTCGTCCTGCGCGCCGAGGGCCAGCACGCGCCCGCGTCCGTACCGTTGCGCCACGAGCAACGGGCGCACGAGCCCGCGCTCCCCCACGTGCCCCTCGAGCAGCACCGTGGCGCCGGGCTTGGCGCGCGCGAGCACGTTGAGCGTCGTCAGCGGCGGCAGCGTGCGCCAGCGCAGCGCCACCGCGGAGTCGGTGCCCGCCACCTGCAGGGCCGGGTGCCGGAGACCATCGGGCGTGGGCACGGCGGTGATCTCCACGAGACGCGCGGAGTCCGCCCGGGTGCTCACCTCCATCTCCACCGGCATCAGGTCGGCGATCGGCGTCCCCACGTACCCACCCTCGGCGAACGCGGCGTGCCCGCCCAGCAACAGCAGCCCGCCCCCCCGCTCCGACACGAAGTCGGCCAGCATCTTGAGCTGGTCGCCGGTGAAGAACGACGCCTCGATGGATCCGAGGACGATGGCCCGATAGGCGAACAGCTGGGCGCGCGACGTCGGGAAGCCGCTCATTAGTTCGAGCGAGTCGTCGACCCCCAGGCGCAGGTACTTGTCGCGCGCCGACCGGAGGAGCGTCACCAGCTGCAACTGGAGGTCCCCGTCCACGGCACGGCGCGCGAACTTGAGTTCCGGCCGCAACTCCCCTTCCACGTAGAGCACCTTCTCGCGGTGATCGCGCACGGTGAGCAGGGCGCGCCGTTGGTTGTTCTCCGTCACCATCTCGCCGGGCTGCGGGGCCATGCGAACGGTGAGCAACCGGGCGCCGGCTTCGGGCACCGGCACGCGGAGCCGCACCGGCGTGGCGTCGGTCCCGCGCGAGAGCGTCACGTTCGCCGAGGCGATGATGCGCCCCGAGTCTTCCACCACGAGGGGCAGCGTGACGCCCCCGAAGCCACGGTGCGAGACCATCACGTCCACGAGCACGGTGGCATTGCGCAGCGCCTGGCGTGGCAGCCCCAGCTGCGCGATCTCGATGTCCTTCTCGAACCGCGCGCTGCCGATGCCCACCGTGGACACCGGCACGCCGCGCGAGCGGAGCGTGGCCAGCTGGTCGGCGACCGACGATGCGCCGTCCCCCCGTCCGCCGTTGTCCGCGCCGTCCGACAGCACCACCACGCCGGCGAGCGGCGTGCCGGCCAGCTCGTCCTCCACGCGCGTGATGGCGCCGAGCAGCCGCGTGCGCGCGCCATCGAAGGGGAGCGCTCCCACCGCCGCCACCCGCCCCGGCGCGCTCGTGCGGTAGACGCGCACCTGGTAGCGAGCGCTCAAGGCGCGGAGCAACACGCTGTCGGGGCCTCCGGCCAGTGCGCGCACCACGTCCGAGCGCGGCTTCGCGTCCACGTCGGCAATGCGCATGCTGCGCGAGTCGTCCACCAGCACGGCCACCACGTTGCGCTGCGCCAACGACTCGGCCACCACCAGCACCGGACGGCAGAGGCACCAGGCGAGCAGGGCAATGGTGCCCAGCCTGAGGGCAGCGAGCCCGGCCTGAACGGGACGTGACAATCGCGACGCGCTGCGGGCGATCCCCCAGAGGGCGAGCGATGCCACGAGGGCCGCCACCGCGAGCACCAGCCACACCGGCGCCACCGGGTCGTGACCCAGCGCGCCGCGCGTGAACGCAGCTGGACGGTACTTCAGGAGGAACTCGATCACCGCGTCCACAGGGAGGTCCGGCACCTCGATTCGGGCAGGGGCAACGCCAAGGAAGTAACGCGGCGGACCGCCCGGTCGTTCTGCCCCCCTACTGTGACACCCGGCGCCCTCCGGATGTTGCTGCATGTTGCGGCACGGTCGGTCCCGGCGCACCCCCCGGGAGAATGGCGCCCGACCCCCCTCCGCGCGTATTGTACGGGCGCCCCCCTAACCCGACTGGATGCCCATGACTCGACTCACGCGTTCGACGCTCGCCCTCGCTGCCCTCGTCCTCCTGTCGCGCCTCGCCCTCGCCCAGGCCGAAACCGAGAAGTCCCGCGCCGTCGCCGGCGGCGGCATTTCCGTGAAGGGGTGGATGGGGCGGATCGACGCCAAGGAAGCCACCGCGGGCCTCACGCTCGAGAACGCGAAGCTCGCCATGGACGGCAAGGACATGCACGTCACCACCGGTCCCGCCACCACCTACTGGAGCAGCGCCAACGCCGTCAAGGGCGACTACACGGTGAAGGCGACCTTCACCGAGCCCAAGTACATGTCGATCAACTCGCACCCGCACCCCTACGGGATCGTGATCGCGGGGAACGACATGGGCACCGACAACGCCAGCTTCCTGTATTGCGCGGCATACGGCAATGGCAGCTTCATCGTGCGGGGCTTCGGTCCCGCCGCGTTTGCCATGAACGGCGGGCGTGGCGCCGCCGACCCGGCGGTGAACAAGGCGGCCGGCGTGGGCCAGCCGGTGACGCAGGAAATCGCGGTGTCGGTCAAGGGCGACAAGGTGGAGTGCGCCATCAACGGCAAGGTGGTGGCGAGCTACGCGAAGGCCGACCTCGTCACGGCCGGCAAGCTCAAGAGCACGGATGGCGTCTACGGCATCCGGTTCGCGCACAACACCGACGCCATGGTGAGCGGGCTGACGGTCTCGAAGTAGACCGTCCAAGCGGCGCGCATCGGCGCGTCGCTGCGCAGTCCGGCACGCGACGCGGGCCCGAAGGTCGCATCGCGACCCGCGGGCCCGCGTTCATTTCGGCATGCGCTAGCGAAACACCCGAACCACCTCGCGCATCACCGCGCGCTGGAACGCCCCGGG
>JANLSF010000157.1:0-9787 GCA_031362285.1 Gemmatimonadota bacterium
GCTCGCACCCGGCGCTGCGGGTGAGGGCGCTGCGGCACGCCTCCTCGCCGGCGTGCTCTCGACGTGGGGCTTCGGCACGGAGCTGGTGGAGTCGAGCCCGGGGCGCCCGTCGGTGCTGGCGACGGCGGGCTCCGCCGGTGGACCGACGCTCATTCTCAACGGGCACCTCGACACCGTGGGCGTGGAGGGGATGGTCCATGCCCCGTTCGAGCCCACCGTGCGCGACGGCCGCCTGTTCGGGCGCGGCAGTTGCGACATGAAGGCCGGCGTGGCCGCGATGTGCGCCGGTGCGGCGCGCGCCATCCGGGCGGGCAGCACCACGCGCGTGATCATCGCCGCCGTCACCGACGAGGAGTTCGAGAGCGCCGGCACGCGCACCCTCCTCGCGCGCGGACTGCGCGGCGACGCGGCGATCGTCACCGAGCCGACCTCGCTCGCCATCATGCCGGCGCACCGGGGCTTCGCGTGGCTCACCGTCACGGTGCGGGGACGTGCCGCCCATGGCTCGCGGTACGACGTGGGGGTCGACGCCATTCGCGGCGCCGCCGCGATCCTTGGCGCGCTCGACCAGTTCGAGGCGACGACGCTCACGGCGCGGACCCATCCCCTGCTCGGCCACGCCTCGTTGCACGCCGCCACGATCGAGGGCGGCATCGGCTG
Source organism: Gemmatimonadota bacterium (assembly GCA_031362285.1). Classification (GTDB taxonomy): domain Bacteria; phylum Gemmatimonadota; class Gemmatimonadetes; order Gemmatimonadales; family Gemmatimonadaceae; genus JACPPC01. Next base: position 661 of record JANLSF010000157.1, read on the forward strand.
GTCCACGTATCCCGATCGCTGCGTGGTGCGTCTCGAGCGCCGCACCCTCCCCGGGGAACGTCCGGCCGACGCGCTCGCCGAAGTCGAAGCGGCGTGTGCGCGCGTGAGCGGGGCGCGCGCGGGACTCGCGGCCTCGGCGACGCTCGACTTCTCGCAGGCGCCGAGCGACGTGGCGCCGGACGCGCCGGTGGTGCAGGCGCTGCGCCGCGCGCTGCGGACCGCGGGCGAGGCGGTGCGCATCGAGGGCATGACCGCGTGGACCGATGCGGCGCTGTTCAACGATGCCGGGATCCCCGCGATCTGCTTCGGCCCGGGCGACATCCAGCTCGCGCACGCCGCCGAGGAGTGGGTGCCGCTCGACGAGGTGGATCGCGCCACGACCGTGCTCGAGGCGCTGGTGGCGCAGTGGGGGCGGTCGTGAACTTCTCCAGCGGCGACTACGACCGGCTCGAGGGCGCGCTCACCAAGGGGCGCCGGATCTCGCTCTGGCGGCGCGGGACCGAGTACCTCGTGGTGCCGAGTGCGATTCGCCTGGTGGGCGGACGCGAGGCCCTCGACGCGAAGCACCCGACGACGGGCGACATGATGCGCTTCTGGCTCGACGAGCTCGACGGCTGGGACGTGGTGTCGTGAGCACGACGCGCGCGGACGGTGCGCCCGAGCACGTGGCGATCTACGCCGATGAGTCGTGCCTCGGGAACGGGCGCGAGGGGGACAACCCGGGGGGCGCGGGCGCGCTCCTCGAGTACCGCACGGACGGCGGCAGCCTGGTGCGGCGCGACCTCTGGCTCGGCGCGAGCGGCACGACCAACAACCGCATGGCGCTGCAGTCGGTGATCGCGAGCTTCTCGGCGCTGCATGCCAAGGGCGGGCGCTTTCGCGTGACCTTCACCAGCGATTCGCGCTACCTGATCGACGGCATGGGCGACTGGGTGCATGGCTGGTCGCGCCGCGGCTGGCGACGGGCCGCCGGGCCGATCGAGAACCTCGAGCTGTGGGGCGAGGCGATCGCCGCGGTGCACGGCAGCGAGGTGGAGTGGCGTTGGGTGCGCGGACACGACGGCCACGCCCAGAACGAGTACGTGAACGACCTGGCCGTGCGGGGCGCACGCGAACAGTCGGCCAGCGACGGCTGGATCGCGAGTGGCTTCGACGCCTGGCTGGCGGCCCGATCGGTTTCGCGGTCGAAGGTGGCGCCACCGGAGGCGTTCCCGGTCGCCTTCAAGGCGGCCCGGACGTTACCTGCGCCCCCGTCGGGACGTCCCTGATCACGCACCCGCACGATCTCAGGGGAGGTTTCGCATGCGCTTCATCTTCGCACTGGTCCTCGGTGTCTCGGCCGGCTACTTCATGGGCTGGAACGACGCCAGGAAGAACACCAAGCACATCGTGGAACGGCTCGTCGACCGCGCCGGCGGCAGAACGCGATCGATGATCAACAACAACACCGACTCCCTGATGAAGGAAACGTCCGACCCGAACAACAAGCGCTGATCGGTGGTGGCCGACGAGCTGGACCTCATGCTGGTGCGTCTCGTGCACGCCCTGCGCGCGCGCGGGGTGGCCGAGGTGCTGCGCCCCTGCGAGGTGCTCGAACTCACCCAGGACGTGATCCCCTACCGGCTCCTGCGCCGCGAGGGGGGATTCGACACCAACGAGGACTACGAGCACGCCCTCACCCGGCTCTTGAGCGGCGAGCGGGGCTACGTGCGCGGCGACGAGAAGATGCAGCAGGTGCTGCGCGAGGAACTCGCCTCGAAGAATCCCGACACGGCGTTGTTCCGGGAGTTTGCGCGCAACCACGTGGCGATGACGACGGCCGGGATTGTCGCCGCCAACCGGCTCGCGTCGGCGGCGCCGCCGGCGCCCGTCGTCGTGGCGACGGTCACCGTCCCGCACCGCCCCGGCGAGCCGCCCCCGCGGCGCGTCTCCGCCGTCACCGCCGCGTTCGCCGACGTGGACCTCCCGCTCACCGCCCCCGAGGCCGACATGGCTACTGCACCGCCCCGTTTCGTGACCGCCCAGGCCATCGGCGGCAAGTGCCGCTTCTGCGCGGCCACCCTGCCCGACGGCCGCAAGATCGTGTTCTGCCCGTTCTGCGGAAACGACCTGACCACGATGCAGTGTCCCGCCTGCTCGACGGATCTCGAGTTGGGGTGGAAGTTCTGCACCACCTGCGGACGGACGATGGCCGGGCGCACGACGGACGCCGGGGCGACCCCGGTCGACACTCCGGCCCAATCGAAACCGTAGGGTTCGGCGCGGGACCCGCACCTCGCCACGTGGGGTACGGGAACGCCCGTTGAGCGGGGTGCCGCCACCTGGCATCTTTCGCCTTCTTTCCTCCGTGCCCCCACTCGGCGTGTCGCGCTTCCTTCCAGCCTCCATGCTCGCCCTCGCCGCCCTCATCGCGGCCTGCGGTCCGGCGCGCCCTGCCACGCCGCCGACGCCGGTCGCGGGCGCCCTGGCGCCGGCCAAGCCGTGGCCGATCAAGACGCGCGAGCACGTGGACCTCTGGCTCCACGGTTTCGCCCTCGTGTCCGACGACAACAGCACGGTGCCGCTCTTTGCGCGTGGCTATCGCGACGCGATGACCGTCGCCAAGAACTCGCGCCAGCTCTTCACGAAGCTCGACGAGGGGCGCGCCGAGCTCTCGCGACGATACAAGGCCAATCCGGCCTATCAGGGGGCGCAGTTCGCCGCGCTCTACTTCGGCTCGCTCACGGAACTCCTGCAGGCGGCGCAACTCGCCGTCACCATGGACGGCGACCCGCGCAAGGCGACCACCCGCGAGTCGCAGGCGATCTTCACCCTGTTCAATGGCTGGTTCCCGAACAAGGCGGACCGCGAGTGGTTCCGCCTCTTCCTCGACGCGCTGAACGACGAGCAGCTGCGCTTCTACCACGACTGGTGGCTGGCGCAACAGCGCGAGCGCGCTGCGGCGCTCGCCGCCGCCGAGTCCACCTGGATCGCCACACGGCCGCGGCTGCAGGCCTTCCTCGCCGGCACCAAGCAACCCACCGGTGATTTTCTCGTCTCGCTGCCGCTCGAGGGGGAGGGACGGACGGTGCGCGAAGGGGCGCAGGTGGTGATTGCGACGGGATTCCCCGCCACGGCCGCCAACGCGGCGGAGGCGATGTTCACCTTCGTGCACGAAGCGGTGGCGGGGTTGGCCGAGGGGCAGGTGGCGGACCAATCGTCGCCGGCCGACCGGCGGAGCGGCGCCGCCGAGCGGTTGCTCGCCCTGGCCACCGTGCGCGGGGGCGCGATGCTGCTCGCCGTTGCCGCCCCCGAGCAGGTGCGGGCCTACCAGCGCTTCTACCTGCGCGCGGCCGGCGTGGTCGCGCCTGCGGGCGATCCGTCGGCGGTGTTCGACGCCACCTTCGCGATCCCCGACGCCGTGCGCGACGGCATGAAGAAGCAGATCGACATCCTGCTCGGAGGCATCTGATCGTGGCCGACGTCCCCGCACCACAGGGCGAACAGCTGGACCGCCAGGCCCTGGAACGCGTGCTGGCGCGCGCCGCCGAGCTGCAGGCACGCGCCACCGACGCGCCCGAGGTGCTGAGCGAGGCCGAGCTGCTGTCGCTCGGCGCCGAGGTGGGCTTCTCGGCCGACCACATGCGGCTGGCGCTGGCCGAGGAACGCACGCGCTCGCTCGCGCCGGTGGACGGCGGATGGATCGCCCGCCTGCTGGGCGGGGCCACGGTGAATGCCACGCGCATCGTGCCGGGCACGCCGGCCGACGTGCTCGAGCAGCTGGATGCGTGGTTCGCGCGCGAGGAGTCGCTCACGGTGCAGCGCCGATCGCCCGCCCGTCTCGTGTGGGAGCCGCGGCAGGATTTCTTCGGGAGCATGCAGCGATCGTTCAACCTGGGCGGGCGCGGGTACGCGCTCGGGCGGGCCGGTGAAGTGGCCGCCACGGTGCAGGCTCTCGACGGGGCGCGCACGCATGTGCGCCTCGACGCGAACCTCGTGCGCCTGCGCCGGGAGCGGGCGCTGGGCGGCACGCTGGGTGCGCTCGGGACGGGCGCAGTGGGGAGCGCCGTGCTCGTGGTGGTCGGCGTCCTCTTTCCGTTCTGGCTCGTGCCCGCGGCGGCGTCCACGGTGGCGGCGTGGGCGATCACGCGCAGCTTCCGGGCGCCGGTGGCGCGGGCGCAGGTGATGCTCGAGCACTACCTCGACCGGTTGGAGCACGGCGTCGCGAGGCGCCCACCGTCGCTGCTCGACCTGCTGCCCTCGGGGCGTCCCCCGCGCTGAGGGACGCGGAGCGCGATGGCACGAACCAGGCGCCAAACCGGGCTGGACCCGCGCCTGTCGCTCAGGCGTCGTCGAGTGCCTCGCGGAAGAGGGCCGCGAGATCGAGCGTGAGCGGGACGCGTGCACCGGCGGGATGCCAGCTGATCGCGGCGCCGTGCACGCTGGGCAGCTCGTCATTGTGGCGCCAGCACTCGATGGTGCGCGCTGCCGGATCCACCACCCAGTACTCGGGCACGCCTTCCTGCAGGTAGGTGCGCCGCTTGAGCCCTCGGTCCACGCGCGCGGTGGAGGGCGAGACGGCTTCGATGACGAGGAGCAGGGCGGGCGCGCGATCGGTGCTCTCATACCGCTCGACGAAGAGGTCGGGCTGGACGAGACGCACATCGGAGAAGATCACGTCGGCGGGCGCGTGCGTCGTGCGCCCGAGTCGTTGTGCGCGCACGTACGGCGCAATCCGTTCCTGGAGCGATCCGAGCACCCATTGGTGTCCGCGCTTCGGTGCGGGGCTCACGAGCAGCACGCCGTCGATGCACTCGTGCCGCTGCCCGGTGTCGGGGAGCGCGTGCACGAGGTCGACCGTCCAGAAGGTGGCGGAGAGGGGCATGGGCATAGCGTACGCTCGGCAGGGGGGAGAATGCAACTCGGCATGTGCCAACCTGCATGCCTCGCCCTCCCGGTCCCCTGTCCGCACGTTGCCGGGGGCAGCAAAGTGTTGCAACCGGCGCTGGCCGCGTGCATCCATGAGCGGGTACATTTCCCCAAGTGCAGGGCATGCCCCTCGCTCCCCGCATCGTTCACGCACGATCTACCTCCCCGTGATGACCCCGAGCGCCTCCGTTCCCGATGACCGACATCGCCTCCGGGAGGCGGTGCGTTTCTCGTCGGCCATCCTGCCACGGGTCTCGCGAACGTTCGCGATCTCGATCAAGTGGCTGCCCGGGCCGCTCGGACGTTCGGTGCTCGCCGCCTACCTGCTCTGTCGCATTGCCGACACGGTGGAGGACGACGCCTCGGCCGAGGTGGGGCGGAAAGCGCACCTGCTCGACCGGCTGCTGCTGAGCTTCGACGACGCGCGCGTGGCCGACGGCTACGACGCCGACGTGGCGGACATCCAGGGCGACGCCGCCCACGTGGAGCTGCTCCGCAACTCCAGCCAGGTGTTCGTCCTCTTCCGCTCGCTGCCGGTCGCGTCGCAGCAGCATGTGCGGCGCTGGGTGGCCGAGATGGTCGTGGGGATGAAGAAGTTCGTGCAGCTCTACCCGCGGGGCATCCGGATCGAGACGCTGGCCGAGTACAAGGAGTACTGCTACTACGTGGCGGGCACGGTGGGCCTCATGCTCACCGACCTCTGGCACGAGCACCGGCCGCTCACCATCGGGCGCGCCAGGTACGAGGCGTTGCGGTCCAAGTGCCGGGAGTTCGGCGAGGCGCTGCAGACGGTGAACATCCTCAAGGACATCGCCTGGGACGCGGAGCACGAGAACGCGATCTACATCCCGGGGCAGGCGCTGCGCGCGCTCGGCTCGAGCCACGACCAACTGCTGTCGCCGGCGCACCAGGCGGCCAACCATGCGGTGATCGCCGACTTCATCGCGATGGCGAGCCGGGACCTCGACGAGGCGCTCGAGTACACCCTCACCATTCCGCGGCGCGCGCTCGCCATCCGCGTGTTCTGCATCCTGCCGCTGCTGTTCGCGCACGCCACGCTGCGCGACCTGATGGCGAGCCGCGCGATGCTCAAGCGGGGCGGGCAGGTGAAGATCTCGCGCGCCGAAGTGAAGGCGCTGCTGCTCATGGGACCGCTGCTGATCTGCTCGAACGCGGGGCTGCGGTGGCTCGTGAACAAGGTGCGCCAGGCGCCGTTCACCTTCGGCGAGGCCGTGCCGGTGCCGCAGCCGGTGGGCGCGGCGTAAGTCGCGGGGCGCTCGGGTCATGCAACGGCCTCGAGGCGCGGTAACTTGCGGCATGCCCCTGTCCTCCACGCTCCGCCGCTGCCTCGCGTCCGCCGTGATCGCCCTGCCGCTCGCCGGCTGCACGGGCACGCTCGGCAAGGTCGTCGCCCCGGGCCAACCGCTCGCGCCCTGCCCGAGTTCGCCGAACTGCGTGTCGAGCGAATCGGCGCCAACCGACACGGTCCACGCGATGGCCGCCATCGCCTTCACCGACGCGCCGGATGCGGCCCACACACGCGCGCGCGCGGCGCTGCTCGCGGAACCGCGCACCGCCGTGACGCTCGAACAGCCGGGCTACCTCCGCGCCGAAGCCACGAGCCTGATCGTCCGGTACGTGGACGACGTGGAGGTCGTGGTGGACAGCGCGGCGCGGGTCTTCCGCTTCCGCTCGGCCTCGCGCATCGGCAGGGGCGACCAGGGGGTCAATCGCGCGCGCATGACGCGCGTGGGCGAGCGGCTGCGCGCCGGCGCCTCCGGCGGGGCGCGTTGATGCGGGCCCTGCGCGTGGTGGCGGCACTCGCGTGCCTGATTCCGTGCGGGAGCGCGTTGGCGCAACAACCCGCCAGCGTCGACACCGGCAACGCCCCGTGGGTGACGACGCCCGGCGCGCCCGGGCGCGCCAACCAGGCGCTGGTGGGTGACCGCCGCGCGGCCGGGCTGTTCATCGAGCGGGTGAAGTTCCCCAAGGGCTTCACGGGGCCCCCGCACACGCACACGATCACCGGCTACGTGACGATCCTGAAGGGGGAACTCACCGTCGGGTTCGGCGCCAAGGTGGACAGCAACCGGGTGCATCGCGTGCGCGCGGGCGGGTTCATCGTGCTGCCGGCCGGCGTGCCGCACTACGAGTGGTTCGACGAGGACACCATCGAGCACGTGGTCGGCGTGGGCCCGATGTCGACGACGATGGTGGACACGCTGGGTCGAGCGCTGCCCCCGCCGCCCGCTCCGGCGCGAGCGAAGCCGTCCGCGACCGGGCGCTGAAGGCGGGATGACGGTCCACGCCGCCCCGGTCGGCGCGCCGATCGCCGCACCGCGCGACTTCCGCGGGGTGTTCCGCACGGACGACGACGCACGGGCCGCGTACAGCGAAGCCGCCGGCGTGGCGCAGGCGTGGCCGCGAGCGGTCGCCGTGCCGGCCGACGCGGAGGCCGTGGTCACGCTCGTGCACTGGGCGGCCGCCACCGGCCAGCCGCTGATTGCGCGCGGGTCGGGAAGCTCCATGGGCGGCGGCGCGGTGGGAGATGGCGTGATCGTCGACCTCTCGCGACTCGCGAGCGTGGGCGACATCGCCCCGCGTGGCGCCGGCCTCCGCGCGGGACTGGCGCCGTCGGCCACGCACACGATCGTCGTGGGACCGGGCGCGTTGCGGGGCGCGGTGGACGTGGCCGCCGCCGCCCATGGCCTGCGCTTCCCGGTGGACCCGAGCTCGGGCGCCTACTGCACGGTTGGCGGCATGGCGGCCACGAACGCGGCCGGCCCGCACACCCTCTCGTGCGGCGCGATGCGCCAGTGGGTGACGGGACTCGAGTGCGTGTTCGCCGACGGAACGCGCGGGTGGATCCGGCGCGGCCAGCCGCTGCCGCCGCTGGGCGCCGTCGAGCGCCTGGTGCGCTGGGGCCGCGCCCACGGCGAGGGGGCGGCCCGCCTTGCCGAGCGCGGGCTCCGCAAGGACTCGAGCGGCTATGCCGTGGCCGCGTGGCAATCGTCGGGCGAGCTGGTGGACCTGCTCGTGGGCAGCGAGGGAACGCTGACCCTGTTCAGCGCCCTCGAACTCGCGCTCGAGCCGCGACCACTCGAGAGTGCCACCCTTCTGGCGGCCTTCGCCACCCTCGAGGGCGCAGCCGTCGGTGCCGGGGCGGCACGCGTGGCCGGCGCCGCCACCTGTGAACTGCTGGACCGCACCTTGCTCGACCTCGCCCGCGAGGGCGGCCGCGCCTTTCCCGTGCCAGGCGACACCGAGGCGGTGCTGCTGGCGTCGGTGGAGGGCCAGGCTCCCGACGCGGTGGCCGTCGCGCTCGCGGCGGTGCGCGCCGCCCTCACGACCGCGGGAGCCACCACCGTGACGGTGGGCGTCACCCCCGACGACGAGCACGCCCTCTGGGAGTTCCGCCACGCGGCGAGCCCGATGCTGAATGCGCTCGATTCCGCCATCGCCTCGGTGCAGGTGATCGAGGACGGGTGCGTTCCGCCGGCTCGCCTGGCCGACTACGTGCGCGGGGTGCGCGCGGCGCTCGCGCGTGGACGGTTCCGCGGCGTGATCTTCGGCCACGCCGGCGATGCGCACGTGCACGTGAACCCGCTCGTGGACCTCCGCGAGAGCGACTGGCGCGCGCGCCTCGACCGGCTGCTGTCGGACGTGGCCGAGCTGACGGCACGCCTCGGGGGCACGCTGGCCGGGGAACATGGCGACGGCCGGCTGCGGGCGCCGCTCAATCGCGCGGTCTGGGGCGACGCCCTCGTGGACGCGTGGGCCTCGCTCAAGCGTGCCGCCGACCCCGACAACCGACTGAACCCCGGGGTCATCGTGCCACTCGCGGGCCAGGCGCCGCTCGGCGCCATCAAGTACGACCCGGCGCTCCCCCCCCTGCCGGCGGCGGCGCGCGCGGCGCTCGACGAGGTGCGCCTCCGGCGCGCGTACGATCGCAGCCGACTGGAGTTGGTGGACGCGCACACGGCTCGGTAACTTCTCCGCGCCCAAGCCCGGCCACGACTTTCACCGACGAGTCCCGTGTTCCACACCGAGCCCCGCATCTCCGTCCTCGCGCGCCCGCAGTTCGCGGAGCCGTCGCACCTTCCCGTGCAGTGGATCGGCGAGAGCACCGACGGTGAGCGACTGGCCGAGTTCGCGGGGCGGCTCTGCTACATGAGCCAGAAGAACCCCGCCTCGCGCACCACCCGCGACTACCTCGAGA
>JANLSF010000481.1:0-11009 GCA_031362285.1 Gemmatimonadota bacterium
CGTGACGTTCACCCTCTGGTACGTCCTCGCCGGCGACGCGCCGGCCGTGCGCGGCTTCGCGGCGGCGGTGGCGGTGCTGATCATTGCCTGCCCGTGCGCCATGGGGCTCGCCGTGCCCACGGCGGTGATGGTGGCCACGGGGAAGGGGGCCGAGCTCGGCGTGCTCATCAAGGGGGGCGAGGCGCTGCAACGCTCAGGCGACGTCACCACTGTCGTGCTCGACAAGACGGGCACGGTGACCGAGGGGCGCCCGACGGTGACGGACCTCGTCGCTGCGCCGGGGAGCACGTTCGCGACTGCGGCCGGGCAGGACCGGCTCCGCGCGCTGGTGGCGTCGCTCGAGGCGTTGAGCGAGCATCCGCTCGCCGATGCGATCGTGCGCGATGCGCGCGACCGGGGGCTCACGCTCACGGCGGCCGAATCGTTCCAGTCGTGGACCGGACGCGGCGCCACCGGCGTGGTGGGTGGTGCGGCGCTCGCGGTGGGCAATGCGGCGCTCATGGCCGAGTGGTCCATTCCCGTGTCGCCCCTCGCAGCCGAGGCGGACCGCCTTGCGGGGGAAGGGAAGACGCCCATGTACGTGAGCGTCGACGGCGCCCTGGCCGGGCTGCTGGCCGTGGCCGACCCGGTCAAGGACTCCTCGCGATCCGCGATCACGCGGCTCAAGGCGATGGGGCTCACGGTGGTCATGCTCACGGGCGACAACCAGCGCACCGCCGACGCCGTGGCGCGCTCGGCGGGGATCGATCGCGTGGTGGCTGGCGTGCTGCCCGAGGGGAAGGTGGCCGAGATCAAGCGGCTGCAGGCGACGGGCGCAGTGGTGGCCATGGTGGGCGACGGCATCAACGACGCCCCGGCGCTCGCGCAGGCCGACGTGGGCATGGCGATCGGCACCGGCACCGACATCGCGGCCGAGGCCGCGGACGTGGTGCTCATGCGCGGCAACCTGCACAGCGTCGCGCAGGCCATCGAACTCTCGCGACGCACGATGGCCACCATGAAGCAGAACCTGTTCTGGGCTTTCATCTACAATGTGATCGGCATCCCGGTGGCCGCCGGGGCGCTGTATCCGGCGTTCGGGCTGCTGCTCTCGCCTATCATCGCGAGTGCGGCGATGGCGTTCAGTTCGGTCAGCGTCGTCACCAACTCGCTGCGGCTCCGCCGCGCGCGCATCGCCTGAGGGCGCGGCGCCGACCGGTTGGCATCAGGATCGCGTCCGTCATTCACGGGGCACCATGCCCCAACCACCACGAGGGAATTTCCACATGAGCACGAGCGACACGCTGGTCACCACCGCCACCGACGCCACCTTCGCCCAGGACATCGAGGCCACGAAGGGAGTCGTCATGGTGGACTTCTGGGCGCCGTGGTGCGGCCCGTGCCGCGCCATCGCCCCCACGGTGGAGGCGCTCGCCAAGGAGTATGAGGGGCGCGCCAGGGTGGCCAAGCTGAACACCGACGAGAATCCGGCCACGATGCAGCGCTTCGGCGTGCGCTCCATTCCGTCCATCCTGTTCTTCAAGGATGGGGTGCTGGTGGACAAGGTGGTGGGGGCGCTGCCCCGCGCGGCGCTCGAGCAGAAGCTGGTCGCGCAGCTGTAGGTCCCCGCACGCGTCTTGGGCGGCGCCCGCAGGCGCGTGGCGCCGCCGCACCCTGGCCTAAGGAGAGGAACGCATGGCGACACGAACCAGGACCGGGAGCGCGCCCGCCGCGCACGCCGCGAACTGCGGCTGCGGCGCGCACGAGGCGGGCGCCGGGCGCAAGGCCGTGGCGGTGGATCTCGCGAGCAAGGAGCGCAACCTCAAGCGGCTGCGCCGGATCGAGGGGCAACTGCGCGGCCTGCAGAAGATGGTCGAGGAGGACCGGTACTGCGCCGACATCCTGACGCAGATCTCCTCGGTCCACGAGGCGCTGCGGTCGGTGGGACGCGAGCTGATGCGCAACCACCTGAAGCACTGCGCGTCCTCGGCCATCAAGTCGAGCGAGGCCGAGGCCGAGGCGATGTACGACGAGCTGGTGAACCTGATGCACACTCACAGCCGCTGATCCGGCGAGAGGCCCGCATGGCACGACTGGAGGGACGCACCGCGCTCATCACGGGCGCCGCACGTGGCATCGGGCTGGCGATGGCCGCGGCCTTCGTGCGTGAGGGCGCCGAGGTGTGGTTGACCGACCTGCGCGACGGGTTGGGGCAGCCCGCCGCCGACGCGCTCGGACACCTGGCGCACTATCGGACGCTGGACGTGCGCCTGGAGGAGGCGTGGGACCCGGTGGTCGAGGAGATCGTGCGGGCGCGCGGCCACCTCGACATCCTCGTGAACAACGCCGGCATCACCGGCTTCGAGGACGGGTTCGTGGCGCACGACCCGGAACATGGCGCGAGCGACGCGGTGCGCGCGGTGTTCGAGACCAACTTCATCGGCACCTTCCTCGGCTGTCGAGCCGCGCTGCGCGCCATGCGCGCGCATCCGCCGGTGGGGGCGGGCGGGTCGATCATCAACATCTCGTCGCGGTCCGGGCTCGTGGGGATTCCGCGGGCGGCGGCGTACGCGGCCAGCAAGGCGGCGGTGCGCAATCACTCCAAGACGGTCGCGCTCTACGCCGCGGAGGAAGGGATCCGCGCGCGCTGCAACTCGGTGCATCCGGCGGCGATCCTCACGCCCATGTGGGACGCGATGCTGGGACCGTCCGGGACTGCGGAGTTTGCCGAACGCAGCGCGGCCGCCGTGGCCGACACGCCGCTCCGCCGGTTCGGGACCGTGGAGGAAGTGGCGGCGCTGGCCGTCTACCTCGCGTCGGACGAATCGGCGTACACCACCGGCACGGAGTTCACCCTCGACGGCGGGATGCTCGCCGGAACGGCCGCCACCCCGCGCCCGCGCGCGGGGTAAGCGCCCCGGCCACAATTGAACGGCGCCGGCTCCCTCGAGGGGGCCGGCGCCGTGTCGCGTTGCGGAGCGAAGGTCCTACGAGTTCTTCGACTTCACCATCATCACGAGGCAGTAGCCGAGCGTGGCGACGAGGAGGCCGACGAAGACGCTCATGCTGACAACGTGGTTGAACGGCATGGTGGGGACTCGGCGGTGAAGGGAACAGTGTGCGCTACCGCACCAATACTAGCCCATTTCGCGACGGGAGGCATCTCCCGCGCTGGAACCGCAATCCAATCGGTCGCATGCGGCGTAAGGAGAGCGAACACGGTGCGGCGCCGCACCACGCCCTTCTCACAACCAGGACTCCCCATGATGCCCCTCTTCCGCTCCCGGCGGGGCGCGCTGGCGCTCGCTCTCGCCACCGTTGCCCTCGGCGCCACCGTCGCCACGCGCGCCCTGCGCGCCTCCGACCATCAGGATACCCCGGAAGTCGAGCTGAACCAGCGCATGGACATCAACGATGTCTACGCGTTCCCCGGTTCGGCCGCCGACCGCATCACGCTCGTCATGACGACCGCGTCGCCGATCATCCCCGCGAACTCGGCCACCACCTTCTTCGACCCGAACCTGCTCTACCAGATCAAGGTGGACACGAACACCGTGCCCGACGGCGTCGAAGACCTCGTCTTCCAGGTGACGTTCACCGGGAACGACGCCAGCCAGCAGGTCACCGTGCGTGGCCCCGTGCGCCCGAACCAGACGGGAACCGCGAACACGCTCGCCACCACCGGGACCATCACGACCGGCACGATCAACTCGACCCTCGGCTCGGCCACGGGGACGCAGGTCTTTGCCGGCCTCCGCGCCGATCCGTTCTTCATCGACCTGACGCAGTTCTTCAACATCCTGAACGACCGGCGCCCGAGCACCGGTCCGCTCGCGGCCGCGCAACCGGCGCAGGGGTCGTGGCGCCCGGCGTGCACGGGCGGCAACGTCGGCACGTGTGCCGTCGACTTCGTCGCCGGCATCAACGCCCTCGCGATCGTGGTCGAGCTCCCGCTTTCGCAGCTCAAGACGACCGGCAAGTTCGGCGTCTGGGGCACGATCAGCCGCTAAGTGCCCACTCCCCTGACTCCGAGACAACCCATGACCCGCCTCTTCCTGCGTGCGTCGCTCCTGCCGGCCCTGTTCGTGGCCGCGGCGGCGTGCTCCACCGATACCAAGACCATCTTCCAGACCGACCCGAACCGCGTCTACCGCCAGGTCGAGCGGCTCGGCAACCCGCTCGTCAACGAGGTGTTCGTGGAGAAGCGCAACCACGGACTGCACAACGCGACCGGCCCGGCCACCGACGTCGCGAACTTCGCGCCGACGATCCAGGCCTTCGTCGACGGCTTCGGGCGACCGGTCGTCGTTGGCGGCACGCTGAAGGCCGTGCTGCTTCCCGATGAGCTGATCGTGGATCCGACCAAGGCCGGCGGCACGGCGGGCTGGCTGTCGTGGGCGCTGGCGGCGGGCTACGGCGGCCGCAAGCTCACGGATGACGTGGTGGATGCCGGCACGGCCGCGATCTTCGGCACGCTGCTCTCGCCCACCGGTGCGATCCCCGCCCTCGTGGGGGACAACGTGAACCAGAGCCAGAAGCCGTTCCTCGCGGCGTTCCCCTATCTCGCGGCGCCCACGCCGTGAGGCTCCTCGTCGGCGGTGCGTGCCTTGGCGCGCTGGTGCTCGTGAGCGGAGCGTCGCTCCGCGCCGGTGCGCACCGTCCGGCGGTGGTGGTGCCGCCCACCTATCTGGATCCCGAATCGGCGGCGCTCTACGGCGCCCCGCCGCGGACGCTGAACGAGCGCCGCGCGGCGGAGATTGCATTCTGGGAGCGCAAGGCGGACGTCGACCGGCAGTCGGCCGACGCGATGCTGCAGGTGGCCGCCCTCTACATGCAACGCGCCCGGGAGACGGCCGACTTCGCCGATGTCCGTCACGCGGAGGCCGCCGCACGCGATGCCGTGCAGCGGAGGCCGCGTGGCAACGGCGCGGGACGCTCGATCCTCGTCAATGCGCTGATGGCGCAGCACCGGTTCCCCGAGGCGCTCAGCGAGGCGAGTGCCGTGGTGGCCGAACTGCCGGGCATTCCCGAGTACCTGGCCTTGCGGGCCGAGTGCGAGATGGAGAGCGGCGCGTACGAACGCGCGCGCGCCTCGTTCGACACGCTGAGCCGCGGGCCGCTCCCCCTGAGCGCGCAAGGGAGGCTGGCGCGCTGGGCCGAGCTGCGTGGCGACTACGCGAATGCCCGCAGCCTGCTCGTACGGGCGGTGGCCGACGTGAGCTCGCGCGCCGACATCTCCGTGGAACAGGCGGCCTGGTTCCGGCTGCGGCTGGGCGAGGTGGACCTGCGTTCCGGCAAGGTGAACCGGGCGCGCACCGAATGGGAGGCGGGGCTGGCGTTGCGCCCGGACGACCATCGGCTGCATGCGGCGCTCGCGCGGCTCGACGCCGCCGAAGGGCGCTGGCGCGCGGCGGTGTCGCACGCCGATGCGGTGCTCGCCGTGCAGCTCGACCCGGCGACGCTGGGCGTGATGGCCGACGCGCAGCGCGCCCTTGGTGACAGCGCGAGCGCGGCCCGCACCGAGGCCGCGATCGCGGCGGTGATCGCCGGCGAGCCCGCCGTGATGCACCGAGCCTGGATGCTGCGGCGCCTCGACGCGCCGGGGGCCGCCGACGACGTCGTGGCGGCGGCACGCGCGGATGTCGCGACGCGCCCGGATGTCGCCGGGTGGGACCTGCTCGCCTGGGCGCTGGATGCCTCAGGCGACGCCGTGGCCGCCGACAGTGCGATGACGCGCGCGTTGGCCCTCGGGTCGCGCGACGCGCTCCTCTGGTATCATGCCGGCGTGATCGCGTCGCACCGGCGCGACCCGGTGCGCGCCCGGCACTTGCTCGATTCGGCACTCGCCCTCAACCCGCGCTTTGACCATCGCCACGCGGCGCATGCGCGGGCCCTCCGCGACTCCCTCGAGGCGCCGCACGCGCTCCACACCTCGCTCACGCGCGTGGTGGTGGAGGGTGACTCGCTCGTCACCGCCCACCTGCGCCTGTTCTCCGACGACCTCGGTACCGGGCTCCGCGCGCGCGCCGGCGGCGCGGCGGTCCCCGACGGCGCGGCGACGGCCTGGGCGCTCGTCGCCTTCACCCTCCGGCTGGATCGGGGAGCCCCCCTGGCCTGGGCCTCGTGCGGGCAGCAGGTGGAGCAGGACCTGACGGTGGTCTGCCTCCGCGCGCGCCTCACGCGGCGACCGGAGCGGCTCATGGTGGCAAACACGATCCTCACCGAGCAGTTCGCCGACCAGGTGAACATCGTGCAGGTCGTCCTCGGAGGGCGAACGCGCAGCCTCCTGTTCACGCGCGACACCCCCGGGGCGCAGGCCGTCCCCTAGCACTTGGCGCCAAGGACGTGGTCCGGGCCGATCACGGTGATATCTTGGGACCAGCGCCGCCAGGGCCGGGCAGGACCGGCGGCGCCCACCCACGCTGTCCACCGTGCGGCCGCCCCTGCGGGCGGCGAGGAGCCTTCCATGACGACCCCGCTGCGCGACGCTGCGCTCACACTGGCCTTGGTTGCGGCCTTCCCCTTGGGCCTCGCCGCGCAAGGCGCGACGGCACCCGCGATTCCACCCGCGTCGGAGCAGGTGGCCGCCGCGGTCCTGCCGCTACCGGCCACGCTGCGCGCGGGCGCGCGCGTGCTCGGGTACGATGCCGCGAAGAAGCTCGTGGAACTGCGTGCCGGCGCCAACGGCATGACCTGCCTTGCCGACGAGCCGCTCGACGAGCGATTTCACGTGGCCTGTTACGCGAGCACGATGGAGCCGTTCATGCTGCGTGGGCGCGAGCTGCGTGCGCAGGGCATCAAGGGTGACGGCGTGGACTCGGTCCGCTTCAAGGAAGTGAAGGACGGCAAGCTCAAGATTCCGGCGCAGCCGGCCGCGCTCTACTCGCTCACCGGAAAGGCGAGCGGCTGGAACGCGGCCACGAGCCAGGTCGCCGGCGCTTCCCGCCTGTACGTGGTCTACATGCCGTTCGCGACCGAGGCGTCCACCGGCATCTCCAGCGTGCCCCAGAAGGACGGACCATGGTTGATGCTCCCGGGGACGCCCAAGGCGCACCTCATGTTCACCCCGGACATGCGCTGACCCAGCGCTCCCCAAGCCGAGATCACCCGATGCGCACTCCTCTGGTTCGTTGGCCCGCCGTGGTTGCCGCGGCCCTCCTGTTCGCGACGGGCACGGCGGCGGCGAGCACGGGCGCGGCCGCCGTCCTGCCGCCCAAGGGTCCGCACCTCAAGGTCCTGTCGCCGAAGAAGCGGGCGGCGGTTGCCAGCCCCGTGACGGTGATTGTCGCCGTCGAGCGGTTCAAGCTCGTGGCGGCCGGCACGCCACTCGCCGACGGCGAAGGGCACCTGCACTTCTTCATCGACGTGCCTGCCTCGAACGTGAAGCCGGGCGCCATGATCCCGCTCGACTCGCTCGCGCGCTACGTGCACGCGGGCAAGGAGCCGTTCGACCGACGCGACCTCACGCTGACCCCCGGCAAGCACACCATCACCGTGGTGGCGGCCAACTCGGGGCATCTGCGGCTCGCCGGCGTGAAGCCGGCGAAAGTGACGTTCACCGTCACGAAGTAGCGGAGCGTCGCGCGGCCTCGTACCAGCGAATCGTCCGTCGCAGGCCGTCCTCGAGGGAGGTGTGCGCACGGAAGCCGAACAGGGCGGCCGCGCGGCTGGTGTCCAACCGACGGCGCGGCTGGCCGTCCGGCTGGGCCGGATTGAACCGCGTCTCGCCGGTGTGCCCCACGAGGCGCGCAATCGTGCGCGCGAGATCCGCGATCGCGATCTCGTCGCCGGTGCCGATGTTCACCGGCTCGCCGCCGTCGTACCGTTCGGCGGCGAGCAGCAGGGCTTCCGCACAATCCTCGACGTACAGGAACTCGCGCGAGGCGGTGCCCGTGCCCCAGATCTCCACGGGCCGCTGACCGGCGTCGCGCGCGTCGACGAACTTCTGCACGAGCGCCGGAATCACGTGCGAGTTCTGCGGGTCGAAGTGGTCGCCCGGGCCGTGCAGGTTGGCGGGCAGCAGGTAGATGCCGTTGAAGCCATACTGGGCGCGGTACGCCTGCAACTGCACGAGGAGCATCTTCTTCGCCAGGCCATAGGGCGCATTGGTCTCCTCGGGGTAGCCGAGCCAGAGCGCGTCCTCGTGGAAGGGCGTCGTCGCATGCTTGGGGTAGGCGCACACGGTGCCCATGCAGAGCAGCTTCGGAATGGCAAGGTCGCGGGCGAGCTCCACGAGCTGGATGCCCATCATCGCGTTCTCGTAGAAGAAGCGGCCGGGCTGCGCGCGGTTCGCCCCGATGCCGCCCACGCGCGCGGCCAGGTGCATGACCAGCGTGGGCCGCGCCGCGACGAGGGCTGCGCGCGTGGCCGCGGCGTCGAGCAAGTCGACCTCGGCGTGCGCCGGTGCGACGACGGTCGCCCCCGCGGCCGCGAGGCGCGGCACGAGGTGGGAGCCAAGGAACCCGTGTCCGCCGGTGACGAAGACGCGCTGCGACGGCCAGAAATGGCTCATGCAGGAACTGTGGTGGGGTGGCCGTCGGGAACGGGCTCGACCTGGGCGCCGCGCGCGCCGCGCCGGTGCGGCAGGTACCCGGACACGCGCGCTGTCGGCCAAGCGACGAGCCGGTCACGCACGGCGGGGGCGAGGAGATGGGCGGCACGTTCGGCATTGCGATGCGGCGCCGATCCGTAGACGCGGAGCACCACCGGGTCGCCGGGGTCGGCGTCGTGGAGGTCGAGCACCGGGAAGTCGACGCGGTAGAGCGCGTTGGCGTCGGCGCCGCTGGCGAGGGCGATGCGCCGTCGTGCGGACTCGCGGCAGACCGTCATGTGCGCGACGCCCAGCTCCGGGGCCGCCTCGGACAGCATCGAGTCGAGCTCCGACATCGACGGCGCCTCGGCGATGCGTCGCTCCAGCTCGCGCGCGAGGATGCCGACGCGCAACCGGTTGCGCCCGCGGCGTGCCACGGAGGCGATGGCGGCGCCCGCCTCGCTGAACTCGTCGTACTCGAGCCAGCGCAAACCCCACGCCACGAAGCCGGCCAGCGTGCCCAGCACGAGCAGGGCCACGGCAATGCCCACGGCCGGGCGCGCGAACGCCACGGCGAGCGCGAGGGTGGCCATGCCGGCGCTGAACAGCCCGATGACGCGCACGGCCTGCGGCTGGGTGTAGCCGAGGGCGACCAGCTGCTGGTGGATGTGGCGGCCATCGGCGCGGGCGAGCGGTTCGCCTCGCAGCCAGCGGCGGAGGATGGCGATCGTGGTGTCGAGCAACGGGTACGCGAGGGCCAGGAGGGGCACCATGATCAGCACGGCGCCGTTGGAACGCCGCGCCGCCTCGACGGTCCCCACCGCCAGCATGAAGCCGATGACGAGCGAACCCGAGTCGCCGAGAAAGATGCGCGCCGGGTGCCAGTTGGCCCGCAGGAAGGCGAGGGTGGCGCCAAGCATGGCCACGGCCAGCAGCAACACGCCGTTGTTGTTGAGCGCGAGCGCGCTGCCCACGATGCAGGCGAGCGCGATCACCGTCTCGAGCGCGGCAAGGCCGTCGAGGCCATCCACGAGGTTGAGGGCGTTGGAGGCGCCCACGAGCCAGAGCACGGTGATCGGAAAGGACAGGACGCCGAAGACGAGGGTGATGTCGGGCGGGAAGATCACCGACTCGATCCGGACGCCGGCGGACCACGCGAGGCACGCGGCGACGACTTGCACCGCGAGCTTGCCCGCCGGCCGGACGCCACGCAGGTCGTCCACGAGTCCGAGGCCGAAGACCAGCGCCGCGGCCGCCATCAGGAGCGGCGCGAAGCCGACCCACGCCGCCGGCACGTCGACGCCGGCGCCGCGCATGAGCAGCGCCACGAGGATGGCCGACACCGTGCCGGTCACCAGCGCGACGCCCCCGAGCCGAGGAACGAGGGGGGCACCGTCGCGCCGGTTGTCGTCGCCGGAGCGATGCAGCAGCGGGCGCAGGCGGACCCGTGCCACGATCACCGGCACCAGGGCAGCGGTGACGGCAAAAGCCACGAGGAAGGCAATGACAGGGATCAGCAGCATCGCGGATCACCCATGCGGGGGGCGTGCAGGCTGCGCGCGATCGCCCTCAGTGGGCGACCACTCCGTACAAGGCTACACATCCGTCAACTCGCGCACCACCTGTGCCCACTCCCGGGTCGCCACGCGCCGGTCATGCACGGCCTCAGCGGCACGCCGTCCGTTTGCGCCGAGGCGCTCGGCCTCGGCCGGGCTCGCGCGCAGCTGCCGGATGGCGCGCACCACGCCGTCCGCGTCGTCGCTGGCGACGATGATGCCCGCATCGGCCGCGCGCACGACCGCCGCCACATCGCTCGACGGGTCCCCCACGAAGAGGAGGGGCCGCGCGCTCGCGAGGATGCCGAACGTCTTGCTCGGCAGGAGGAGTCCCGCCGCCTCGGGCAGTTCGGTGACGAGCGAGACGGAGGCCGCCGACAGCGACTCGCTCAGGCGCTCGCGCGGGAGGTACCCGAGAAAGCGGGTGCGCGGCAGCGAGCGCCGGGCCGATTCCGCCTCCAGGAAGGGGAACTGCAGTCCGCCGCCGATGAACATGAAGGTCACGCCCGGGTCGTCGCGGAACTGCTCCATGGCCCCGAGTATCGGCTCGAAGGTGTGCCCGCGCCCGGCATTGCCGGAATACAGCACCACGAACTGTCCCTCGAGGCCGTGCTCCCGAATGAACGGATTGTCGGCCGGGGCGAGGGGCCGGACGGCCGACGCGTCGGCCCAGTTCGCGATGGCGCGCGTGCGGTCGCGGCGCGCCCCCGCGGCCACGAGCACCTCGGCCATGCGCGGACCCTGCACGATCACCGCGTGCGATCGGCGGTGCGCCCACCGGGCGATCGCCGCGGAGGCCCGGTACGCGAGGGAGTCGCGGGGCACGACGCCAAGCGCGGCGGCGATGTCGGGATAGACGTCCTGCACCCAGTACACGGCCTGCGCACCGCGAAGCCGGGCGATGATCACGGCGAGCGCGGCCAGCACCGGCGGGTCGGTCATGG
>JANLSF010000482.1:0-2504 GCA_031362285.1 Gemmatimonadota bacterium
CTGGTGAAGTACAACGTGCTGTTTGCCATGCGAAGATTCCACACGTGGTGATCCCGAGGCGGGGAAAGCCGGCCGCGGTCGTGCCGTGATCGCGCGGCGGCGCGACGCGCGCGCGTGAGACAGTTTCGACGCGTCGCGCACGTCGGCAGGCGACTGGTGGCCGTTGGTGAGGCCGCGCCACGCGATCGAGTGGGCGTGGAAGTTGGCCGGGTGCCAGGTGGCACCCGGGGCGGCGGTGGCGTAGGGGTTGTACCACCGCGCCCCGGTGAAGGGGCGCGGCGGGGGGAAGGTGTAGAGGGGGGAGAAGGCGTACTCCCCGGCGAGGAAGGCGAGGGGAAGAGCGGCGAGCCCCACCGCCGTCCGCGCCAGGCCTCGAGGAAGCCTCACGCGGACGCGAGTTCCGGCGATCCGATCATGGCACGACCGCGGTGGCCGGCTTCCCTCGCCTCGGGATCACCACGTGCGGGATCTTCGCCTTGGCAAAGAGCTCGTTGTACTTCACCAGGTCCTGGTCGAAGATCTTGTCGAGCGTGGCCTTGGCCTTGACCCACTCCACCTCGAGGTCGCCCGCGCGCGCCTTCACCCCGCCCGTCACCGGCCCTTCGGCCCCCTCGGCCAACCGGAAGGTGTACCCCACCTGGCTGAGCAGCTTGGGCGAGAAGTTCACCACGTCCTGGAAGGTCTTCCACTTGGGCTGCACGAAGGTGGTCTCGGCCGCCGTAAGCGCCTGCGTGAGGGCCTTGCCGGCGGTCACGATCTCCCCGCCGGCCGGTTCGCGGGCCACTCGCTCGCCACGCTCGTTCACCTGCGTGCGCACCTCCCGCACCGAGACCACGGCGTCCACGATCTCGTTGATCCGGTTGTACAGCGTGCGCGACATCGCGTCGGTCTCGCGGAGATCACCCTGCGCCAGCGTGAGGCGCGGATCGGACGCGAGCACCAGCTTCTGCTCCTGCGTGACGCCGAACGCCGTGAGCCGCACGGTGTAGCTGCCCGGTGGCACCACGTAGCCGTCGCTCGGGAAGTCGTTGAACATGCCGGGCACCGCGCGCACCGGCTCGGCGCGGAAGTCCCACTGCACGCGGTTCATCCCGGCCTTCGGCTCGAGCTTGCCGTAGGGGGCGGAACCGATGGGACGGGTGAGCGAGTCGGCGCCGGGCTGCGAGTGAAAGGTGCGCACCACGGCACCCGTGGCATCCACGATGTCGAGGCGCACCCCCTGCGTGGAATCCGGCGCCTTGGCGAGGTGGTAGAACAGCATGGCGCCGCCCGGCGGGTTCTTCCCCCGCGCGGGATCAAGGCTGAAGCCGCCTCCCGGCTGGACGACGGTGGTGCGAGGCGCGAAGAGGTGCGCCGCCGCCCCCATGGACTGCTCGGTGAGCTGCTGCAGCGCCGAGAGGTCGTCGAGAATCCAGAAGGCCCGCCCCTCGGTGGAGACCACGAGGTCGCCCTGCCGCACCTGCAGGTCGGTGACCGGCACGGGCGGGAAGGTGGAAGGGAGCGGCTGCCAGCGCGCGCCGTCATCGAACGACACGTAGACGCCGCGTTCGGTGCCGGCGTACAGCAGCCCGCGCCGGACCGGGTCCTCGCGCACGGCGCGCGTGACGAGGTCAGCCGGGATGCCGGTCACGATCTTGGTCCAGGTGCGGCCGTAGTCGGTGGTGCGGAAGACGTACGGGGCGTCGTCGCCATGCTTGTAGCGCGTGAGCACGGCGTACGCCTTGGCCGGGTCGTGCGGCGACGACTCCACCACGTAGGTGAGCGCCGGGCCTACCCCCTTGGGGGTCACGTCGGTCCACGTGGTGCCACCGTCGCGCGTGACCTGCACGAGGCCGTCGTCGGTCCCCACCCAGATCACGTTCGCGTCATGCACGCTCGGCGCGATCCAGTAGATGGTGTTGTAGACCTCGCCACCCGCGCCCTCGTTGGTAATCGGGCCGCCGGTGAGTCCCTGCTTGTCCTTCTCGTTGCGCGTGAGGTCGGGGCTGATCGGCTGCCAGTTGGTGCCACCGTCGGCCGAGCGGAAGAGATGGTTGCCGCCAAAGTAGACGACACGCCGGTCCTGCGGGCTGGTGGTGATCGGCGCGGCCCAGTTGAACCGGTACTTGAGTTGGTCGGTGGGCGTGGAGAGGCCGAGCTGTGCGTACACCATGATCTGGCGCCCGCGCCCGAGGCGCACGTCATACTCCTCGATGATCCCCTGATAGCACCCGGCATAGACCTTCACCGGATTCTCGGGGTCGAAGGCGGGAATGGCGCTTTCGCACCCCGCATTCGGCGACCAGTCATGCTCGCCGATGGAGCCGTACGGACTCCGGCTCGTGATGGATACCGACGTGTTGTCCTGCTGTCCGCCGTACACGCGGTACGGGAACTTGTTGTCGGTGTTCACGCGGTAGAACTGGGCCGTGGGCTGGTTGTGGTACGTAGTCCAGTTGTTGCCGCCATCGTTGGACACCTGAGCACCCCCGTCATCGCCAATAATCATGCGCTGGTTATTGTCC
>JANLSF010000516.1:0-11045 GCA_031362285.1 Gemmatimonadota bacterium
ATCCGAGACCTCGAGACACACGTACGTGCCGTCGGCGAGCGCAGGCGCGGCGTCCACCCCCCCCTCGACCGTGCGCACGTCCATCTTGACGGTGATCACGCCTTCCCGCTCCCCGATCGCATCGGAGGCGTTGGTGAGCAGATTCATCACCACCTGTCGCACCTGCACCGCGTCGGCCTCGATCGCCGGCAGGTCGCGCCCGAATTCGAGACGCAGCATGGCGCGGGGGGACAGCGCGTCACGCAGCCCGGTCGCCATCTCCTGCACCTGCTTCGCGAGGTCGAGCTTCTCGACCACGAAGTTGCCGCGCCCCGCGTACGCCAGCAGTTGGCGCGTCAATTCCGCCGCGCGATGCGCGGCCTTCTCCACGTCCTCGATCGCCGCGTGCGCCGGGTGTTTGGCGTCGATATCGGAGAGGGCGATCGAGGCGTTGCCCATGATCGCGACGAGCAGGTTGTTGAAGTCGTGGGCGATGCCACCCGCGAGCACGCCGAGCGATTCGGTCTTCTGCGACTCGCGCAGGTCCATCAGCCGCTGGGCCCGCTCGGCGTCGCGCGTCCGAGCCACCGCCGCCGACGCCTGCTCCTCCACCATGCCCTGTTCGCGTGCGCGGCGCGTCGTGATGTCCACGAGCTGCACGCCGATGCCCCCCTCGATGGGGTAGGCGGTGATGTCGAACCAGCGGCCGGGCGGCGTCACCAGCGCCTCGCCGGTGGAGGAAATCTGCTCCTCCATGGCGAACCGGCAGGCGGACTCGAACGCCGTGCCCGCCGACTCCGCGAACAGGTCGCCCGCCGATACCCCGATCAGCGCGTCGGGCGGCTGGCCAACGAGAAGGCCAAGGGCGGCGTTCGCGTACGCGCACCGCCAGTCGGTGGTGAGCGCGAGAAACGCAATCGGCGACTCGTCCAACAGCGCGAGTCGCGCGGTGGATTCGGCGGCGAACGTGGTTTCAGGCAATGCCCGACGGGAGCGGGTGCGGATGGACGGGTCGGCCAAGTGTGTAAGGTCGCCCAATTCAGCCGATTTGCAAGCTGCATCACAATTCGTGCGCCGTGCGCGTTCGGGAGACGTCGGTCGACCGGCCGGAGCGGCCGTCGCCGCTCGCGCCAGAGCGGCCATCGGCAGTACGATTCCCCCCCAGATGCCGCCCCTCGACTTCCTCGATCGCTCGCGCTCCATTGCCGCTCCCGGGTTCAGTCGTTGGCGAGTTCCGCCGGCGGCGCTCGCCATTCACCTGTCCATCGGGCAGGCGTACGCGTTCAGCGTCTTCAACCTCCCCCTGTCGCGTCAGTTGGGGGTCACCGCGAGCGCGACGGACGACTGGAGGCTCTCCACCATCGGGTGGGTGTTCTCGATCGCGATCGTCTTCCTCGGCCTGTCCGCCTTCACCTTCGGGCGTTGGCTCGAGGCGGCCGGACCGCGCAAGGCCATGTTCGCCTCCGCGCTCTGCTTCGGCGGCGGGCTGGGGGTTGGCGCGCTGGGCGTGGCACTCCACCAGTTCTGGCTACTCGCGCTTGGGTACGGCGTGATCGGGGGGATCGGGCTCGGGCTGGGCTACATCGCCCCCGTGAGCACGCTCATGAAGTGGTTCCCCGACCGTCCCGGAATGGCCACCGGCATGGCCATCATGGGGTTCGGCGGCGGGGCAATGATCGGATCACCCCTGGCCGTGCTGCTCATGGAGCAGTTTGCGACGCCCACCAGCACCGGGGCCGCCGCTGCGATGGCCACCATGGGCGCGCTGTACGCGCTCTTCATGATGTTCGGCGTCTTCACCGTGCGGCTCCCGGCACCGGGGTGGACGCCGGCGGTCGCGGTCGCCCGCTCGGCCGCCCACACCGCCGGCCCGGATGTCCACGTGAACCGCGTGCTGCGCATCCCGCAATTCTGGCTGCTCTGGGCGGTGCTCTGCCTCAACGTGACGGCGGGCATCGGCGTGCTCGGAGCGGCCTCCCCGATGATCCAGGAGATGTTCGCCGGCCGCATCGGTCCCGCCGCAGCCGGCGGTTTCGTCGGGGTGCTGTCGCTCGCCAACATGGTCGGCCGGTTCCTCTGGTCCTCGCTCTCGGACGTGATCGGGCGCCGGCGCACCTACGCGATCTTCTTCGCGCTGGGTGCCGTCCTGTACGCCCTCGTCCCGACCATCGGGCGCACGGGGTCGGTGGCCCTCTTCGTCGGCACCTACGCCCTGATCATGACCATGTACGGGGGCGGCTTCGCGACGATTCCCGCCTACCTGCGCGACCTCTTCGGCGTCATGCATGTGGGCGCCATCCACGGGCGCCTCCTCACCGCGTGGTCCACCGCCGGCGTCCTCGGCCCCGCTCTCGTGAACTACCTCCGGGAATGGCAGCTCGCGCGCGGCACCTCCCCGGCCGAAGCGTATGCCGACACGCTGTACGTCATGGCGGTGCTGCTCGTCGTGGGTTTCGCCTGCAACATCTCGGTGCGCGCGGTGGATCCACGCCATCACGCCGCCGCGCCACCGGTGGTCGCATGAGTCCCGGGGGCGAGCGCGTGCGCGTCGCGCTGTCGTGGCTGGTGGTGCTCGTGCCGGCCGCCTGGGGAGTGGCGCAGGTCGTGGTCAAGTCGGCCGCACTGTTCCGGTAGGACGGCCAACGTCACTGGAGTAGATTCACTGATCGCTCGTTGCCTGCACCGTTCACGCCTCCTGGAGTTTCCATGGCTCGTCACCTGCGCCCCCGTCCGTCCACCACGCGCGTCATCGCGGCGCTCGTCTGCTCCGCCCTCGCGTTGTCCGGCTGCGCCTCGTGGAACAAGAAGGAGGAAGGCGCCGCCATCGGGGCCGGCGTGGGTGGAGTCGCCGGCGCCGTGATCGGCAACAACACCGGCTCCACGGCACGGGGAGCCATCATCGGCGCGATCGTGGGCGGCGTGGCCGGCGGCGTGATTGGACACCAGATGGACCAGCAGGCCAAGGAGCTCAAGCAGGATATTCCCGGGGCCACGATCACGCGCGTGGGCGAAGGCATCCAGGTCACCTTCGCCTCGAGCCTGTTGTACGACGTGGACTCCGACCGCGTGCGCTCCGAGGCGGCCAAGAACCTGCGGGCGCTCGCCGCCAGCCTCGGCAAGTTCCCGAACACCGACGTGCTCATCGTCGGGCACACCGACGCCACCGGCGCCGCCGCGTACAACGAGGGACTGTCGCAGCGTCGTGCGGCGGCCGCCGCGGCGTACCTCGGCACGCAGGGCGTGAGCGGCGCGCGCATTCGTCCCACCGGACGGGGCGAGACCGAACCGGTGGCCGCGAACGACTCGGAGGACGGCCGTCAGGCAAATCGTCGCATCGAAATCGTCATCGTCGCCAACGCCGACGCCCGCAAGTCCGCATCGCCGTGACGCTCGGCGCGACCCGCGCCCCGTTCGCACGTCCGCGGAACGGGCGCGGTCAGCCCCGGTCGCGCCCCATCCCGCTCGCCACGGCCCAGAGCAGCATCACGAGCAACCCCCACGAGTAGACGTTCGCGACGCCGGCGCCCAGGGCACTCACGCGCGGCATGCCGAACGGGGCGCCACTCCCCGTGATGCTCGCCGCGAGGATCGTGGGAATGAAGAACGGCAGGAGGAACGGCCAGGTGCACGCCGTGACGTCGAGCAGGTTGGCCCGCCGATAGGGGCCGAGTCCGACGCGTGACCCGGCGTCCTTGGCGAACCGCCCCACCGTGAGGATCGCCACGACCGAGTGCGTGGTGAGCATCACGGCCGCGCTCATGGCGCCCACGATCCACCATTCCGCGCTGCGGGCCCCGGTCAGCCGCCGCTCCGCGAACGCCACCACGCGCGACAGCATCCCCGAGGCCTCGAGCGTGGCGGCGAGTCCCATGAGCAGGATCGTGAACACCGACGCCCCCACGCCGCGCTCCATCCCCTCCACGATCAGCCCGCGCGCGCCGAACCGCGCGGCGTCGATGTACAGCAGTTGGTGCGGCGCGATCAGCCCCGTGGCCACCGCCAGCACGACCGCCGCCACGATCCCGGCCAGCAGCCCCTCGAGCATGTGGCGCTTGTTGAGCAGCAGCACGATCACGAACGCCGGCACGCTCAGCATCACGAGGGGGAGCAACCCGGCGCTTGCCACGGTTGCCGCCGCAGCGCCCTCGGTGTTCGCCGCCGCGGTCGTCGCCGACACCACGCCTGCCGCGGCGCCGCCGAACACCGCGAAGGCGATGAACGCCACGATCCCCGCCGGCACCGCGTACAGCAGGCGCCGCCGCACCGTGCCCCCGATGTCCGCGTCCTGCGTGGTGCTGCTCGCGATCGTCGTGTCGGAGACGGGAGAGATCGAATCGCCAAACGTCGCGCCAGCGAGGATCGCGCCGGCCAGCATGGTCGGGTCCGCGCCGAGTGCGCCTCCCGCCGGGTAGAGCACGGGGCCGGCAATCAGGATCGTGCCGAGGCTCGTGCCGGTGGAGGTGGACATGAGCGCCCCCACGGCGAACGCCGCCGCCGTGTATCCCCCGCCCACCAGGTGCGCGCCCTTGGCGAGGCTTACCAGCGCCGAGATCAGTCCGCTCGCGCCCAGGAGGTTTCCGAGCACCCCGGCGCTCATCCACGCCATCACCATGAGCAACACGAGGGGTTGGCTCATCCCGCCGAGCACGACGTTGATCGTGGCCCGTCGGTCGGTGCCGAGGGCGAAGGCCAGCATGATCGCCACGAGCAGGATCGGCCAGAAGCCGCGCTCGTCGGGCGCCCCCGAAAGGCCCAGCCAACTCACCCCCGCCAGGAACACGGCAAACGGGGCCAGCACGCCCCAGGTGCCGCCGCGAACACCGAGCGAGGTCGTACCCCCTGCGTCCACCGGCGTTGCCACGGTTCGAGCGCTCCCGTTAGGATGGCCAGCAAGCTACATCGTGACGCCGGAGGGCGACGTGAGTGCGACCCATGACGAATTCGTGTTGTACGACCTCCGGGTCGAGGTCGTGGCCAATCGCGGCCGCCTGCTCTGCCATGAGGCGCTCGGCGACTACTTCGAGGTGAAGTCGGGAACGATCACCCTCCCGCCGGGGCAGGGCTTCCCGCTCTTCGCCATGGCCGCGCTGCTGCCCCTGCTGCCGGCCAAGCAGCGTCCCACGCATCGCAACGACTGGATGACCACCGACAGCGACATCGCCTGTCCCGATGTCCACTGCGGCGCGGTGTTCCGTATCTCGCGCACCAGCACGCGGACGCTGCGCCACAGCGAGGAGTCGGGCGCATCGTTGCCGGGCGCGACGGCGTGAACGTCCCGCCCGCCTGGCCCGCCGCGCGGACCGACCACGCGCGTCGCGCCGGGCCACGCGCATGACGCCGGACCGCCGGAGCCTCGCGCCGGGCTACGACGTGCCCCCCGTGATCGTCGGCGGGTGGCAGTTGGCCGACGGCCACTCGGCCACGCGCCCCGAGCGCGACGCGCTCTTCGCCATGTGGGATGCGCTCGTCGCACGCGGCCTCGACACCTTCGACTGCGCCGACATCTACACCGGCGTCGAGCAGCTCCTCGGCGACTACCGGCGCGCCCGGGCAGGTCGCCGGATCCAGGTGCACACCAAGTTCGTGCCCGATCGCGCCGCGCTCGCACAGGTGGACCGCGCGTACGTCACGCGCATCATCGACCGCTCCCTCGAGCGCCTCGGCGGCAACGCGCTCGACCTCGTGCAGTTCCATTGGTGGAACTACGACGTCCCCGGCATGATCGAGGCCGCCGGCTGGCTCGACGAGTTGCGGCGCGCGGGCAAGATCCGTCACCTCGCGCTCACGAACACCGACGCCGCGCACACCCGGGCCGTCCTCGACGCCGGCGTGCCGATCGTCGCCACGCAGGTCCAGTACTCGGTGCTCGATCGTCGCCCGGCCGGCGCCCTCGCCGCCCTTGCGCTCGAGCGGCGCGTGCACCTGCTCTGCTACGGGTCGGTGGCCGGCGGCTTTCTCGGCGAGCGATGGCTGGGGGCCGGTGAACCGTCGGGCGACGTCGAGAACCGCTCCCTCGTGAAGTACCGCCTGATCATCGCCGACGCCGGCGGGTGGGATGCCTTCCAGCAACGGCTCGCGGCGTTGCGCGCCATCGCCGAGCGCCACGGCGTCGGGATCGCGAACGTCGCCCAGCGCTGGGTGCTCGATCAACCGGCGGTCGGCGCGGTGATCGTGGGACTGCGCACCCCCGCCAGCGCCGAGGGCACGCTGCGCACGCTCGAACTGGCGCTCACCGACGACGATCACGCGGCGATCGGCGCAGCCTTCGCCGGCCTGAGCGGCCCCGGGGGCGAGGTATTCGCCCTCGAGCGCGAGACGGGCGGCCGCCACGCGGCCATCATGCGCTACAACCTCAACGACGCACCCGCGCGCTGAGGGCGAGCACGCGCGCCAGCCGTTCCGCGGCCTGGCGAAGGGCCAGCGGGGTGAACGCCGCGTGGCCGAGCATCAGGCCGCCGCGCGCGAGCGGCTTGAGCGCAAGACGCGACACCGGGCTCACCTCGAGCCCGGCCTCGCGGGCGGCGCCCGAGACGGCCACGTCGTCCACGCCGGATGGCAGCCATCCCACGAGGTGCATCCCCGCATCCGACGGCGCCACCTCGAGCCACGGCGCGCAGTGGGTCTCGAGCGCCGTGCGGAGCGCCGCCTGCCGCTCGGCGTACAGCAGCCGCATCCGGCGAATGTGCCGCGCGTAGCTGCCGTCCTCGATCATCCCCGCGATCGCGGCCTGCTCCACCGTGGGGGCGTTGCGGTCGCTCACCGCGCGCGCGCGCCGCGACGCCGCCACCAGCGACGGCGGCACGATCAGGTACCCCAGCCGCAGGGCCGGCACGAGCGTCTTGGAGAAGGTCCCGGCGTACAACACGCGACCGTCGGGGTCGAGCCCCTGCAGCGCCGGGAGCGGGGCGGTGGCGTACCGATACTCGCTTTCGTAGTCGTCCTCGAGCAGCCACGCGCCGGCACGGCGCGCCCACGCCAGCAGGGCAAAGCGCCGCGCCGCACTCATTGTCGCCCCCGTGGGGTACTGGTGCGACGGCGTCACGTACGCGAGGCGCGCTGCGGGGGCCCGGCGCTCGCCCGCTGCCACGTCGAGGCCCTGGTCGTCCACGCGGACCGGCACCAGACGCGCGCCCGCCGTGCGGAGCGCCGAGCGCGCCCCCTGATAGCCGGGATCCTCGATCCAGGCCTGCTCACCCGGATCAAGCGCGAGCTGCGCGGCCAGTCCCAGCGCCTGCTGCGCGCCGTGGGTGATGATCACCTGGTCCGCCGTGGCCCGGACGCCGCGTGCCGAGGCCACGTGGCGCGCGATCGCGCCCCGGAGCGGCGCGTACCCCACCGGATCGCCGTAGTGCAGCAGCGCGCGGGGGGCGCGTCGCCAGAGCGCCGCCATGCGCCGCGCCAGCTCGTCGCGGAGCTTCGCGTCCACGAGCGGGGTGCCGGTCATGAACGGCCGCACCGCGGACTCCGGGTCGCGCGACGAGGTCGGATCGTCGGGCCACGCCGTGGCCGAGCGGGCCAACGCGCGCGGCGCGCGCGGCGCCACCGCGCCGGTCCGCGCCGGAGCGGTGGACGGGGTCACGGTGAGGAACCGCTCCGGGAGCGCGGTGGCCACCACCGTTTCGGCGCGTTCCCGTGCCTCGATGTAGCCCTCGGCCCGCAACTGCGCGTAGGCCGCGTCGACGGTGGTGCGCGACACGGCCAGCTGCACCGCGAGCTGCCGCGCCGCCGGGAGGGGGGCGCCGGGCGCGAGCGCCCCGCTGCGCACCAGCGCGCGGATCCCGTCGGCGATCTGTCGCAGGCGCGGCGCGGCGGTCGGCCCGCCGCGAAGCACGAGCGCCAGCGTGACCGCGCGAGCGGGACGCCCCCTTCTTCTGGCATTCTTCAGCGTGGTACTTCTGGCTCTTTTCAGCATACCAGAAGAGGTTAGCCTTCCCGGAGCGCCCTGCCAACCCCGAGTCGCCCATGACCTTCTCCGCCCCCGCGCCCCTCCCCGCCGACCGCGCCGCCATCCGCGTGCACCGCGATCGCGACGTCTCGGACGAGGCGCCCGCCATTCTCGCCGCCGGCATCATTGCCCACGTCGCGATCGCCGACGAGCACGGCCCGGTGGTCATCCCCATGACCTACCAGTACGACCCGGCCGATCCGGGCCACATCCACCTCCACGGCGGCCATCACTCGCGCCTCCTCAAGGCGCTGGCGTCGGGCGGCAGCATCAGCATCGGCGTGACCCTCACCGATGGCCTCGTCTATTCCAAGAGCGCCCTCAACCACTCGGTGAACTACCGCAGTGCCGTGGTGTTCGGCCGCGCCGACCCCGCCCCGGTCGACCTGGCCACGCAGCGGCGGCACCTCGAGGCGATGATCGCGCGCTACTGGCCGGGCCGGGTCCCGGGCAACGGCTACGAGACGATCCCCGAGCGCGACCTCAAGGCGACGGCGTTCGTCACGATCGCCATCGAGCAGGTCAGTGCCAAGCGTCGCACGGGCGGCGCCAAGGGGCCCGGGGACGATGACCCGGCGGTGCCGGGGACGGCCGGAGTGTCACCCATTCCCGACCTCGCTCCGACGGCGACACCCTAGCGATCGGTCGGCGAGCGGCCCCACCACGCCTCGCGTCGCGTTGGGCGCGGGGCCCCACTACCGCGCCGGCACCGCCGCGCGCTCCACGCGAAAGCCCACCGCGTCGCCCGCGCGCTCCCCGCCCAGGAACTCCCGCCCCGCGAGGTGCCCCGCGAAGACGGCCTGCGCGATGATGCCCGGCCCGTCCGCATCGCCGATCGTGCGGAGCGACGCGAGCCGCCCGTCGGCCAGCGCCGGCGCGAGCGCCAGCGACAGCGTGTGCACCGGCGTCCGGTCGGTCACCAGCACCACGTGGTCCCGCGGCAGCGACAGGTCGCGCCCATGGCCATGGTCGCGCACCCGGACCTCGCCCTCGGCGATCGCCACGACTTCCGCCTGCACCAGCAGCGTCACGCCAAGCGAGAGCAGTCGTTGCTGGATGCGCTCCTGCTCCAGCGTGTGCCTCGACCAGTGCGACACGAGCGGCGCCGGCGTCACGATCGTCACGGCGCACCCCTGGCGCGCGAGCCGTTCGGCCAGCACGCCCCCCAGGTAGAAGTGGTCGTTGTCGTACACCACCACGGCACCCGCGACCGCGGCACCGTCCATGATGTCATCGGGGGTGTGCACGAGCGGGAGCGCATGGCCGGGGATCGCGCGCCAGCGCCCACGTCCAACGCCATCGCGCCGCCAGCGCGCCCCGGTGGCCACGATCACGTGTCGCGCCTCGAACTGCAGCACGTCGTCGGGCGTCACCGCGTTGCCGGGGAGCACCTCCACGGTGCGCAGCCGCTTGAGCTGGGTCACGCGCCAGTCCGCGACGCGACGCCATTCCGCCAGCCCGGGCAGCCGCGCCTCGCGGATCACGCGGCCCCCCACCTCGTCGCGGGCGTCGGTCAGCGTCACGCTGTGCCCCTGCTCCCCGAGCACGCGTGCGCACTCGAGCCCCGCCGGTCCGGCCCCCACGATCAGCACGCTCGTCCGCTCGCGCGAGGCGCCCACGCGCTCCGGGTGCCATCCGCGCCGCCACTCCTCGCCCATGGTCGGATTCTGCGTGCACCGGATGGGCACCAGCTTCTCCTCGGCCGCCACGCAGATGTTGCACCCGATGCATTCGCGAATGTCCTCGGTGCGCCCCTCGCGGATCTTGTTCGGCAGGAACGGGTCGGCAATCGACGGTCGTGCCGAGCCGATCACGTCGAGGATGCCGCGCCGGATCGCCGAGACCATGGCGTCGGGACTCGTGTAGCGCCCCACCCCGACCACCGGCTTGGTCGTGAGCGTCTTCACGAAGCTCGTGTACGGCTCCTGGTACCCTTCCTTCTCGAAGCGCGCCGTGGCCGAGTCGTTGCTCCACCCGCTCACGTTCACGTCCCACAGGTCGGGGAGCTCGGCGAGCATCGCGACGATGTCGTGCCCTTCGCCGCCGGCGGTGATGCCGTCGTCGCCGAGCAGCTCGTCCACGGCCAGTCGCACGACGATGCCGCAGCGGTCGCCCACCGCGTCCTTCGTGTCCTCGAGGAGTTCCCGGAGCAGTCGCACCCGGTTCTCGAGCGACCCGCCGTACTCGTCGGTGCGGTCGTTGTGCCGTCGCGAGAGGAACTGCATGGGGAGCGTGAGGGCGTGCCCGGCATAGCAGTACACGAGGTCGAAGCCCGCGCCGGCCGCGCGGATCGCCGCGTCGCGATGCCAGCGGCGCACGTCGCGGATGTCGGCCTTCGTCATGGAGCGCGTCTGCACCGGCTCGAGCCCCGTGCCCCCGGTCACCGACATCGAGCGCGGGCCGAGGGGGACGTTTCGGGAATAGAAGTTCGGGGCGTTCGTGCCCGAGTGGACCAGCTCGATCCCCGCCAGCGCGCCGTGCGCGTGCACGGCGTCGACCATCAGCCGGAGCGCGGGCACGTCCGCGTCGGACCAGAGCCGCCCCTCGAAATACGGGGCCAGGTCACTCGTGGGGTGGATCTCCACTTCCTCGGTGCACACCACCCCCCAGCCACCCTCCGCCTTGATGCCGCGCATCTCCGCGAGCGCCTCGGGGTGCCGGTACCCCATGCCGTTGCAGTGCGGCACCTGGTAGAACCGGTTCGGGGCCGTCTTGGGCCCGATCCGGACGGGCTCGAAGAGGATGGCGTGATCAGGATGCATGCGGAAAGGGTAAACTTGAGCATGCCTAAGCGACATCCCGCCGTCTCGCTGGCCGACCTCCGCAACGTCGGCAAGGCCACGCTGGGCGACTTCGCCCTCCTCGGCATCTCCACGCTCGAGGAGCTCGCCGCGCGCGACCCCGACGTGCTGTACGCCGACATGCAGCGTCTCACGAAGTCGGCGCAGGATCCGTGCGTGCGCGACG
The DNA here is from genome assembly GCA_031362285.1 of Gemmatimonadota bacterium. Taxonomy (GTDB): domain Bacteria; phylum Gemmatimonadota; class Gemmatimonadetes; order Gemmatimonadales; family Gemmatimonadaceae; genus JACPPC01. The sequence continues at coordinate 10,892 of JANLSF010000516.1, forward strand.
TCTTCGCCGCCACCATCCATCAGGCCCGCACCGGCGAGGCCCTCGACTGGTGGCACTTCACGCCGGAACGGACGAGCGGCCGGCGCTCCTGAACCGGGGCGCCGGCCGCCCCCGCCCGCCGCCGAGAAGGTGGTTGCCGGCGGCGGGCGGGTGC
>JANLSF010000527.1:0-1636 GCA_031362285.1 Gemmatimonadota bacterium
AGCCATCGAGGTCGCCGAGCCATGCCGTGATCTGGGCTTGCATCCGGGAAAAACTGCTCCAACCGCCCCCCGCGACGCCAGCCCGGGGCGAACGTTAAGGACGTCGGGGGGGCGCCCGTCTGGATGGCAGGAGCGGTGCGAGCGGGCTGGCACCGATCCCGTACGCGCGCCACCCTTCGTCCCCATGTCCCCGGCCTTCGTCGACCACTCACCCCCAATCGCCCCTCGTGGTGACTGAGGCCACCGATGCCGATCTCGTCGCTCGAAGTCGCGGCGGTGACCCCGACGCGTTCGCCGAACTCGTGCGGCGCCACTACCGCGCGGCCCTCGTGGTCGCGCAGCAGGCGACGCGCGACCCGCTGGACGCCGAGGACGTCACGCAGGATGCCTTCGTGCGGGCCCTCGAGCGGATGGAGCAGTGCCGCGACCCGGCGCGCTTCGCCGCCTGGTTGCACCAGATCATCCGCAATGTCGCGCACGACCTCCGCGACAAGCAGCGGGTCCGAAAAGCCGAGTCGCTCGACGATGTGGATCCGGCGGGGAAGTCGAACCCCGCCAAGGATGCCGAGAACGCCGATCTTCGACAACGCCTCACCACCGCCCTGGACCAACTGACCACGATGCAACGCGCCGTCCTCCTCCTCTTCGATCGCGATGGCCTCTCGCATGGCGAGATTGCCGCGCAGGTCGGTTGCTCCGTGGGGATGTCGCAGCAGCACCTCTTCGCCGCGCGGAAGGCCATGCGCCGCATCCTCGGGAGTCCCGATGTCGCCTGACGAACCCACCCCGATCGACCTCTCCGCGCTCGGACCGGCCCTGTCGCGTGAACGGCTGGAGGCGCTGGTCGCCGCCACGGTCAGCGCCGCCGCGCCGGAGCTCGCGCGCCGCCGCACGCGTCCCACGCTGTCGTTGGTGGTCGTGCGCTGGCAGCGTCCCGTGATGGGGCTGGCCGGACTCGCCGCCGCCGCGGCGATGGCCGTGATGGTGCTGCCGTCGCGCCGTCCCGTGGCCACCGCGAGCACCTCCGTGGCGAGCGCGACCACGGTGTCAAGCGACTCCATGTCCGTGGCCGGACTGCTCGGCGTGCCGACGGAGTACACCGCGCTCGTCGAGGGAACCACGAGCGCGCCGACGGCGGTGGCCCGATGAGCGAGCCCGTGAAGGCCATCGGTCGCATCGAATGGCAGGCGATCCTGCTGCTGGCCCTCGTCTTTGGCGCCGGCGCTGCGGTGGGCGTCGCCGGCGATCGCCTCCTGCGTCCGCCGCCGCCGACGTTTGCGCAGGGCGGCCCGCCGCCCGGCCGTCCCGACGGGCCGCCGCGCGGCCCCGACTCGCTGCGGCTGCCGCGCTACTTCGAGGAGTTGAACCCCACGGACGCCCAGCGCGTGGCCATTCGTGGGCTGCTCGAGGCGCAACGGCCCAAGGCCGACTCGATCATGGGCACCGTGCTCCCCAAGCTTCGCGCCATCTCCGACTCCACCTTCGCCGCCGTGCGCGCCCTGCTCACGCCCGAACAACAGAAGCGGTACGACGCCACGCGTCCGCAGCGGGCGTTCGTGCTCATGCCCGGGACGCGCGGTGGAACACCGGGAGGCCCGAACGGCCGCGGCGCGCGACGCGGCCCTCCACCGGATTT